>DATNLV010000451.1:0-14746 GCA_035602665.1 Bryobacteraceae bacterium
GGTGGTCCTGCCGTTCGCCCTGGTGACCAGCCTCCTTCTGACGCTGGCGGTGCGGGCGCGGCGCGGGAAGGTGCAGACCGGAGCGGCCGGGATGGTGGACGAGATCGGCATAGCGTATACCGAGCTGGCGCCCGCGGGGAAGGTTTTCATCCATGGTGAATACTGGAACGCAGTGTCAAGCGCACCGGTCGAGGCTGGCGCGCGGGTCAAGGTGAAGAGCGTCGAGAGGCTCGCCTTGAAGGTGGAACCGGTTTCGTCCGACTTCGGAGACCAACATGGACATTAGCTACGTATGGATTGCCGTCGGGATCGTCGTTCTTTTCGCGCTCTCGTGGATCCGCGTCCTGGCCGAGTACGAGCGGGGCGTGATCTTCCGCCTGGGGCGCGTGCAGGGGGCGAGAGGTCCGGGCCTGACTTTCGTGTTCCGTCCCCTGGAACGCATGGTGCGGCTGTCGCTGCGGACGGACGCCCTCGAAGTGCCGACGCAGGACGTAGTCACGCGCGACAACGTCACGGTCAAGGTGAACGCGGTGATTTACTTCCGTGTCATCGACCCGAACAAGTCCGTGCTCGAAGTCAGCAACTACCTCTACGCCACGTCGCAACTGGCGCAGACCACGCTGCGCAGCGTGCTGGGCGAGGTGGAGCTGGACGAGCTTCTGAGCCAGCGCGAGAAGCTCAACGTGAGGCTGCAATCCGTGCTCGACGAGCACACCGGGCCCTGGGGCGTGAAGGTGGGCATGGTCGAGGTGAAGCAGGTGGATCTGGCGGAGTCCATGATCCGGGCGATTGCGCGGCAGGCCGAGGCGGAGCGCGAGCGGCGCGCCAAGATCATCCACGCCGAGGGCGAGTACACAGCGGCGGAGAAGCTGGCCATGGCGGCGGAAGTGATCCAGAAACAGCCCGCGGCCATCCAGTTGCGCTACCTGCAGACGCTGGTGGAGATTGGGACGGAGAAGAACACGACTATCGTGTTCCCACTCCCACTCGATATAATCACGTCATTGGGGAAGGCGCTGGACAAGGTCGCGCAGGGCTGATTCCCGAAGGAGTGTAAAGCGGTCACATTATGCCGAGGAATGAGGACGGCGAATTCGAGCTGGTGGTGGGCAATACGCAGTTGCTCAGCATCGTCTTTGTCCTGATGGTCGTGTTCGGGCTGGTTTTCTGTATGGGCTATTTCGTGGGCCGGGCCAACTCCGGCGGCGACAATCCGACGCCCGTGGCGCAGCAGGCGGCCAACCAGCCGGCGGGGCGTCCCCAGGCCGCCGGCGCCGAGGGTGCCGCAACGCCTGCTACCGAGGCGACCCCGGACGATACACTCCCGGCGGGCGCTGCGAAGGTGACAACGCGCGAGACGGGTGCGAGCACCACTCCGGTCGCTTCGGCCACGCCGGTAGCCGCGCACGTTTCGGCTGCGACGCCCAAACCGGTGGCCACGCTGCCTCCCGCGCCCACGACGCCGGTTGCCGCGGTGCAGGCTGGACAGACCTTCCTGCAGGTGGCGGCCGTGAAGAAGCCGCAGGCGGACATGCTGGTGGAGCTGCTCAAGGACAAGGGGTTCCACGCGTTGTCGTCCGAGACCGCGCCGGGCGCCGAGTTGTACCGCACGCTGGTGGGCCCGCTCCGGGACGCGGCCGAACTGGCGAAGACCAAGGCCGACCTCGAGAACGCGGGCTTCAAGCCCATCGTAAAGAGATTCTGAAACGTGCCCGCCGGCGCCTCTCCAGCAAAGCGGCTGCCCGAATGGCTGAGGAAGCCGCAGACGCACTTCGTTTCGGTCCACGATCTGAAGCGAGGGTTCCGCGCGCTCGACCTGCACACGGTGTGCGAATCGGCGCGCTGTCCGAACCTTCACGAGTGCTTCCACCGCGGCACGGCGACGTTCATGATCCTGGGCAACCTCTGCACGCGCGGCTGCGGGTTCTGCTCGGTTCCTAAAGGCTCGCCCGCGAAGCAGGTGTTCGCGCTCGACGCGGCCGAGCCCGCCAACGTCGCCCGCATGGCCGCCGGGATGGGGCTCCGCTACGTTGTGGTCACCAGCGTGAATCGCGACGATTTGCCGGATGGCGGCTCCGCGCATTTCGCGGCGACGGTTCGCGAGCTCCGGCGCGAACTTCCCGCGGCGCGCATCGAAGTGTTGACGCCGGATTTTTGCGGCGACCTGGACGCCGTGGCGCGGGTGCTGGACGCCGGTCCCGACGTTTTCAACCACAACATGGAGACGGTGGCGCGCCTATACCGCCGGGTGCGGCCGCAGGCGGACTACCGGCAGTCCCTGCGCGTGCTGGAGTTCGCGCGGACCTATCGGCCCGCGGCGCTGACGAAATCGGGCCTGATGGCCGGCCTGGGCGAGCGGCCCGAGGAAGTGGAGCGGCTTCTGGGCGATCTGCGCGGCGCGGGCGTGGATGTGGCGACGATTGGCCAGTATCTGCGGCCGTCGCGGCGCAATTTGCCGGTTGCCGAATACGTGAGGCCGGAACAGTTCGAGGCCTGGCAGCGCTACGGGATGGCGATCGGATTCAAGGCGGTTTTCAGCGGTCCGCTGGTGCGCAGTTCGTACATGGCGGACGCGGTCAGCGAGCAAGCCCGGTGCTCCTGAACCTGCTGCTGGCTGCGTCGACGGCGCTGCTGCTGATCCTGACCTTTCCGAAGTTCGACTTCGCCTTCCTGGCCGCGTTCGCGCTTACGCCGCTGCTGATTGCGGTTGGGCGCACGGGCGCGCACCGGGGCCATTTCCTGGTCGGGTGGGTGGCGGGCACTATCTACTGGGCGGGGGCTTGCTACTGGATCCATTTCGTCCTGGCCGTTCACGGCGACATGGCGGAGTGGGCCGCTTCGCTGGGCTTCGCTCTGTTCTGCCTGATCAAAGGGCTGCACCTGGGCGTGTTCGCTCTGGCGGCCGGATTCCTGCTCGCGCGACGCGGCGCCGCGCTCACCGTGCCCGCGCTGTGGGTGGCCATCGAATGGAGCCACACGCACCTGGGATTCGCGTGGCTCGACCTGGGCAACGCGGGCATCGGCATGTCGGTTTTGGCGCGCCTGGCGCCCTGGACTGGGGTTTACGGCATCTCGTTCGCGTTTGCGCTGGCGGGGACGGCGCTGGCGCTGGCGGCGCTCCGGCGGTCTCGGCTCGAGCTGGCTCCGCTGGTGCTGCTGCTTGGGGTTGCTCTGTTGCCGGCGCTGCCGGCTTCGCGGCAGGGAACGGAATGCGCGGTGCTGGTTCAGCCCAATGTCTCCGAGACGGCCGCCTGGACGGTGCCATGGGTGCGGGCCATGCAGGTCCGCCTCGACGCGCTCACTTACGGCGCGGCGTACGCGGATCCGCAGCCTGGCCTGATTGTGTGGCCCGAAGCGCCATTGCCGATCTATTACTACGAGGACCTGGAGACCGCCGCGTGGGTGAGTGAGGCGGCGCGGCGGGCCGGCGCTTATCTTATCGTCAACGTGACGCCGCATGATTCGATGCGGGCGCCGCTCAATTCGGCGCTGCTGGTGTCGCCCCGGGGGGTTGCCTTGGGCCGCTACGACAAGATGAACCTGGTGCCGTTCGGCGAATTCGTGCCATGGCCGTTCCATGCGCTGGTGGCGAAGGTGTCGACCGAGAGCGGCGATTTCGCGGCCGGATCGCAGCAGGTGACGCTGGCCGCCGGGCCGCACCGGATCGGGACTTTCATCTGCTACGAATCCGTGTTCCCCGATTTCGTGCGCCGGTTCGGGCGCGACGGGGCGGAGCTGCTGGTCAATATCTCGAACGACGGCTGGTACGGCCACTCGGCGGCGCGCGAACAGCATCTGGAGATCGTGCGCATGCGCGCGGCGGAGAATGACCGGTGGATCCTGCGCGCCACCAACGACGGGGTCACGGCCACCATCGACCCGGCGGGACGGCTGTCGCGCGATCTGCCGCCGTATGTGCAGGGCGCGGTGCGGACGGGGTACTCATGGATCGGCGCGAGTACGTTCTACTCGCGGCACGGGGATTGGTTCGTGCTGCTTTGCGGGCTCATTGCGGTGGTTGGGCTGGTGGGCCGGCCGCTCACGCTCGCGGTTCAGTGCTGGGGTAGCGGGTCTGGAGACCCGCTGCAGACCTGGAGGTCTGCCCCACACTAACTGGCGTAGGTCGCCAGAGCGAGCAGGGGGAAGTAGTCGCGATAGAGTTTGTAGCTGATGTAGAAGACCTGGGGGAAGCCGGTTCCGGTGGTGATGGATTCGTCCCAGGTGCCGTCGGCGCGCTGGTGTTCGAGGAGCCAGCGGACGCCTTCGCCGACCGCGTGGCTCTGGATTTCTCCGGCGGCAATGAGGCCCAGGATCGCCCAGGCGGTTTGCGAAGGGGAACTCGCGGCCGGTTCAAACTGCTGCGTTTCGTAGCCGTAGCAGCTCTCGCCCCAGCCTCCGTCGGGATTCTGCACGGTGCGGAGCCAGGCGGCGCCGCGTGAGATGGCAGCGGCGGCCTCCGGCGCCGCGGTGGCATCGAGGCCGCGAACGGCGAGGAAAGTGCCGTAGATGTAGTTCACACCCCAGCGGCCGTACCAGCTCCCGTTGTCCTCCTGCTCGGCCAGGAGATATTTCAGGCTGGCCGCGATGGCGGGATGGGAGCGGGTGAAGCCGCGGCGGCAGAGCGACTCGAGACAGCGCCCGGTGATGTCGGGGCAGGTGGGATCGAGCATGGCGTTGTGGTCGGCAAAGGGCACCTTGTTGAGGATGGCCCAGTTGTTGTCCACGTCGAAGGCGGCCCATCCGCCGTCGGAACTCTGCATGCCCAGCAACCATTCGACGGCGCGGCGTTCCGCGCGAGCCTGCCTTTCGGGATCGCTGGCCTTCGCGTGCAGCAGGGCGAGCAGGACCATGGCCGTGTCGTCGATGTCGGGATAGTATTCGTTGGCGAATTCGAAGGCCCAGCCGGAGGGATGGAGGTCGGGACGCTTGGCGGCCCAGTCGCCCTTGCGGCGGATCTCCTTGCTCAGTAGCCAGTCGGCGGCGGCGGTGAGGCGGGCAGGATCGGTCTGGCCCAGCTCGCCGAGGGCGAAGGCCGCGATCGCGGTGTCCCAGACGGGGGACTTGGCGGGTTGCAGGACCAGGCTCTCCTCGCCTTCGAGCATCAGGTCGTTGAACTGCTTCATGGCGAGCTCGAGGTCGGGGTGGTCGCGCTCGTAGCCCAGCGCGTCCATCGCCATGATGGCGTACATCATGGCCGGGTAGATGGCGCCGAGTCCCTCGGTGTGTTGGATGCGATCGAGCATCCAATGCTCGGCCTCGCGAACGGCGCGCCCGCGGATTTTCTTGACGCTCTGGCGTTCCCAGCGCTTGAAGAGTTTGTCGGCGGCTACGAAGAGGTTCGCGATGCGGTCCTTGCGGCGCAGGGCAAACTTGCGGTGGGGGTGCACCAGCTCGTCGATGCGGAGACCGCCGGGGGTGGGCTTGGTTCCTCCGAGGGCCTGGACGAGCGAGAGGGGGACGATGATGCTGCGAGTCCAGGACGACATCTCGTACAGGAAGTTGCCCGGGATCATGACGATTTCGGGCGGGATGGTGGGGCAGTACTTGCGCGGGAAGAGATCAAACAAGCTGAGGTTGATCTTGGTGTAACTGTTGCAGGATTGGATGCCGCCGAGCTTGAGGATCAGCGCGCGGGCCTGCTTCATGCGCGCGTCGTCGACGTCCATGCCGGTCAGCTTGAGCATGGTGTAGGCGCGGACCGTGGCGTTGATCTCCGACTCGCCGGGTTCGTAGTTGTTCCAGCCGCCGTCGTCCCTCTGGGCGTCCAGAATGGCATGCACGGCCTTGCGAATCTGCGGCATCGACGGGGGATTCCAGCTTCCATCGGGGGCGGGAGGGTGGAGCCACATCTGGAGAAGGATGTAGTCGGATTCAAGGGTCGAGTCGCCGATGAGGTCGCCGTACCAGTAGCCTTCGGGGTATTGCCGGGATGCCAGGGCCTGCTCGGCCAGCACCGCGGCGGCACGAGCGTCCCTGGCCGAACCTGGAACTGCGGTGGACTCGACCGCGATGGCGATCTCGCTCATGGTGATCCCTCCAAGCCTGCGAAAACCGTCGCTTCGCGACAGGTTTTCTCAATTCTAGCATGGTTGGGCGGTCCTGGAGCGAGAAAGCCGTCACTTTTGGACAGGTTTTGGTGCGGCTTACCGGTGCAGGATCTTCCGTCTCACATCGGGCCAGAACTCGGAACCGAGGTTGCTTACGAAACCGAACCCGACCGTCAGGGAGCCCTGTAGCACCCCCAGGCGGACGGTGTTCAGGCGAGCCGGATACCACTGATTCGATAGGAAGGCGGCGCCGTAAGCACCCCCCAGACGCCACATGGACAGCGTTTCACCGCCCCGGTCCGTGCGGGTCAATAGGGTTCCGCGGAGGGCGTGGGCGGTTCTGGGCCAAAACCCCGTGCTGCTCGAGCGGAAGTACCGGGGATCCTCGTGCAAGGTGGAGTCGAGAGCGAAACCGAGGGCACCATCGATGGCTACGCTGCCCATCGTCGAGACGAAGCGCTTGCCGTAGGCGGCGGCTCCCTGGCCCCACTCTGTCGGGGCGTCGGCCTCCTGGAGGAGACCCGCGTACGCCGCGGATCCGGCCAGCGACCAGGGGCTGGAAATGGACTCGGCATGAAAGCGCAGTTTGCTCTTCAAATCGAGCGAGCCCACCACGGGCTGCGCCAGGACTGTGACGGGCACGGCGCACAGCAAGATCGCGCGCAGAGTCGTCGTCAGGCGCATTGAATCAATGTACCCCAACTCGGGATCCGCTATTCGATTGCGGTCTCCGCCTGCAGGCGCAGATCGCGGGAAGATGCGCCGACGTGGACGGTTCGCGGGCCGGTGGCCAGCGCCCACTTGTCTAGCGCGGTCGACCAGTACTGCAGCCCGCGGAGCGGCACGTGGAGCGTCAGTTCCCTGGTTTCACCGGCCGGCACGTTCACGCGGTCGAAGGAAGCCAATGCGCGCGGCGCGAACTGGGCTCCCTCGGGAGCCTGGCCCGGCGCCGCCAGATAGACCTGCGGAACCTCGTCGCTTGCGACGCTGCCGACATTGCGCAGACGGAAGCTCACGTCGAGGCCGCCATCGGCCGCCCGCGCCAGCTTGAGGCCCGAGTATTCGAACTTCGTGTACGACAAGCCGTAGCCGAACGGGAACAGCGGCTCGAGGTTGTTCTTGTCGAACCAGCGATAGCCGACATTCACGCCCTCGCCATAGGTGGTCTTGCCCCCGACGCCCTTCGCGGAGCGCTCGGGATGGGTCGGATCGTTGGCCGGGGCCTGCTCCATCGCCTTCATCCAGGTGAAGGGCAGCCGGCCGGCGGGGCTGACACGTCCCAGCAACACATCCGCGGTCGCCCAACCGCCCTCGTCGCCCGGGAACCACATCTGCAGCACGGCCCTCACTTTGCCCAACCAGGGCAGGGCCACGGGTTGGCTGACGTTCAGCACCACGATGGTGTTCGGGTTCACCGCGGCGATGTCTTCGACCAACTGGTTCTGATCCCCTGGAATCCCAAAGACGGGCCGGCCGCGCCCCCACACAAATACCACCGCGGTCTTAGCCTGCTTCGCCGCGGCGATGGCGGCGTCGTGGGCGGACTTCTGCTGTTCCGGAGTGGTCCAATTCAAACGCAGCTGAACGGGTTCGCCGGAAATGTCCGCGGTTGACGTAACGGCGATGGTGTGCGCGCCGGCCGTGAGATCCACCCTGCGGCGAAGGTTGTCGAGAGCATCCGGGGTGGGCACGATGTTGTGCTCTCCCGCCATCACGATGTTTCCATGAATGTTCCCCGAATGGCTGCCGACGCCGCCCACGCGCTTGCCGTCGATGGTGAGGGCGGCGGTAGTGCCGAGCATTTGCAGGTTCAGGAAGTACGATCCGGCGGAGGGAACTTTAAGCTCTCCCGCCCAGGTCCAGGAGGAGCCCGCGGGCAGGGCCTTCCCGTTCCCGTTGGTGTAATCGATTTGGGCCGCGACTTCGGTGGCGCTCGTCTTGGGGTCTGTGCGCATCAGCGACAGCGCGGAGGCGGGGATCGGGACGCCGGTCATGTCGTCCGCCACGGCGGCCGTCACATGCGCATCCGGCGCCAGTTTGCGCAGGGCGTCGAAAGTGCCGATCTGGCGGGCGGGGAAGCCGAGGGACTTCTCGCCCGGTTCGCCCACCGCGATGGTCTGGAGGGCGCCCGGACCGATCAAGGCCAGCGACTCGAGGTCGGACGCCTTGAGCGGCAGCGCGCCGCCTTCGTTCTTGAGCAGGACCGCGGCGTCATCGGCCGTCTTGCGCACGATGGGCGCGTTGGCTTCCGGGGAAACCGGCGTGAAGCCGTGCCGGTCCTGGCCGTCGAGCAGCCCGAATTTGTCCATCTCGAACAGGATGCGCCCCACGGCGCGCGTGATGGTCACTTCCTTCACCAGACCGGTCTCGACTGCCTTCAGCATGCCGACCGGCGGCGCGGCCTTGGGGAAATCGAAATGGAACGGTTCGGGCTTCGGCTCTTCGGGCACTGCTCCTCCAAAGCCGGCGTCACCCATGTCGAAGCCGGCATTGCGGGCCGGGGGCTTGAAGGGCGGAGCAGGCTCGGGAAGAAAGTAGGGCGGAATGAAGCCGGTGGTGCCGGGCATCTCGAGGTCGAGGCCCTGGTTGACGAAGTCGGTCGCGTGCGTGGCGCCCCAGTCGGAAGTGACGAAGCCCTGGAAGCCGATCTCCTGTTTGAGAATCTTGTTGAGCGTGTCGGGATTGCCGCAGGCCCACGGGCCGTTCACCTTGTTGTACGAGCACATGATGGAGGACACGCCCGCAGCCACGGCATCGACGAACGGCGCCACGTAGATCTCGTGGAGCGTCTGCTGGTCGACGATGTTGTCGTTGCCGCCGTCGTAGGCGACGTAGTGCTTGGCTTGCGACATGGCGCCCTGGCTCTGGACGCCGCGAATCATGGCCGCCGCGATTTGCCCGGTGAGCACGGGATCCTCGCCGAAGGTGTTGTAGCCGCGCCCGAAGGTGATGTCACGGTCGATGTTGATGAAGGGCTGCAGCACCACGTCGATACCGAGCGCGCGGGCGTCGCGGCCGATGACGACGCCATTCTGCTCGGCGTCCGCGCGGCTAAAGGTGGCGGCGAGGCCCATGGTGGCGGTCTCGGCGGTGGAGGGGTGGCGGGTGAGCACGCCCGGCGGTCCGTCGGCCATGCGCAGCGAGGGGATGCCGAGGCGCGGGATGCCGGGCAGGTAGCCCGCCTGACCTTGATCGGTGGCCGGTGGTTCCGCCGCGCCGTGGATCATAGCGATCTTTTCGGCGAGCGTCATCTGGCTGAGGAGCTTGTCGACTTTGGGGTTTCCCGTCACTGCCGGGATGGCGCCGGTTTGCGCGAACGCAAGTGTCGTGGATAGAAACAAGAATGCCGTTGCCGTGCTCGTGATTTTCATTGGTCAATCCTGGACTCGGCTCGCGGGACCGACAACGGCCTCGCGCGCCAGGCCTGCGATTCGGGACTCCGACTCCGGCGTCCCGCGCTCCTCCACTCTACACCGAACTGCCCCGGGGCGATGCGAGCAGATGGCCCCGCAGAGCCCCTGCTCGCGTGACGCCGATTCTGGCCGATAAGCAGGCCATGATCTCTATCAAGAAGTTCATGGAGCGGGCTGGGGAGGAACACTTAGAGGCGACCCTGGCGTCGTACCGATCGGCGCTGAACGCAATGGGGGAAAGTGGGGTCGCAGCCTGCCCGCCCGTGGGCTTCCCGATGCGCCAGAACCTGCTCCAACTCCAGGCGGCGCTGGCCGTCGAATCGCCGCCGAGCCTCATCGAGGAGACTGGCCAGAAGGTGGAGGCCGAGCTCACCCAATGGGGCTCGGGCGCCGCCGACTACTTCAAGCAGAGGGCCGCTGAAGTTAAAGAGCTCATGATGGTGCTGGCGCGCACGGCCGAACTGACCGGAGAGCGCGACCAGCGGTATAGCCACCAGTTTCAGGAATTCACGGGCCGCCTGCAGGCGATGGCCGATTTGCACGATCTGGCGTTGATCCGCGATTCGCTCTTGAAGAGCGCCATTGAACTGAGGACCTGCGCCGAGACGATGGCCGAGGAGAGCCAGAAATCGCTGGCGCAGCTACGCGAGGACATGGGCGTTTACCAGGCGCGGCTGGACGACGCCGAACGGCTGGCGGGCCAGGACCCGCTCACGGGTCTGGACAACCGCAGGCGGGTAGAATCCTCGATCGAGTTCCGGATGGGGCGGCAGAAGGCGTTCTCGGTGCTGCTTCTGGATTTGAACGGGTTCAAACAGTTGAACGACGCCTGCGGGCACCTGGCGGGCGATGAAATCCTCAAGCAATTCAGCGCCGAGCTGAAGTCCGGCTTCCGGGCCACCGATGTGGTGGGGCGGTTGGGCGGCGACGAGTTCATCGTGGTGCTGGATGGAGGGCTGCAGGATGCCGCTGCGCAGGTGGAACGGATCTCGCGCTGGGTATTCGGCGACTACACCATTCGCCTGGGAGACAGCAGCCGGAAAGTCGCGGTGAGCGCCGCCATCGGGACGGCTGCATGGCAGCCTGGCGACTCGGTCGAAACGTTGCTCGAACGCGCGGACGCCGCCATGTACAAGGCCAAGCGTGCCGCCAAGCCGCCGGAGCGTGACCGCCGATCGGCTGACCCGCAATAGGGCCCGCCCTCCGCTCCGCGTTTCGCCCCGTCCTGCTACCATGGGGGCAATTATGAAAAGTTCGACCATCACTCAGGGACGGGACCGTGCGCCTGCGCGGGCGATGCTCAAAGCCATCGGTTTCACCGACGACGACCTGCGCAAACCCATCATCGGCATCGCCAACACCTGGATCGAAACCATGCCGTGCAACTACAACCTGCGCGAGCTGGCGGTGAAGGCCAAGGAGGGCGTGCGCGCCGCGGGCGGCACTCCCATGGAGTTCAACACCATCGCCATCAGCGACGGCGTGACCATGGGCACCGAGGGCATGAAGGCCTCACTGGTGAGCCGCGAGGTGATTGCCGATTCGATCGAGCTGGTGGCGCGCGGCCACATGTTCGACGGCATCCTCTGCCTGGTGGGCTGCGACAAGACCATTCCCGCGGCCGCGATGGCGCTGCTGCGGCTGGACGTGCCTGGCCTCATTCTTTACGGCGGCACCATTCTGCCGGGACGCCACAACGGGCGGGACATCACGATCCAGGACGTCTTTGAAGCCGTGGGCGCGAACGCCGCCGGCCGCATCACGGACGAAGAGCTGCTGGCCATCGAGAATTCAGCCTGCCCGGGCGCGGGCGCCTGCGGCGGGCAGTACACGGCCAACACCATGGCCACGGTGATGGAGCTGATCGGCCTCTCGCCGATGGGCACGGCGGCGGTTCCGCAGGTGGATCCGCTCAAAGACGGCGTCGCTTTCCGCTGCGGCCAACTGGTGGTGGAGGCGGTGCGCCGCGGCATCAAGCCGCGAGCCATCGTCACCCGCAAAGCCATCGAGAACGCTATCGCGGGCGTGGCCGCGAGCGGCGGCTCGACCAACGCCGTGCTGCATCTGTTGGCCATGGCGCGCGAGGCCGGCGTGCCGCTTTCGATCGACGACTTCGAGACCATCAGCCATCGTACGCCGCTGCTCTCGGACCTCAAGCCGGCCGGCCGCTTCGTGGCCGTGGATGTGCACAAAGCCGGCGGCATCACGGTCCTGGCGAAGCGCCTCCTGGACGGAGGCTTCGCGGACGGCAGCGCCCTCACCGTCACCGGGCGCACCTTCGCCGAAGAGGCCGCCGAGGCCCACGAAACGCCGGGCCAGGAAGTGATCCGTCCGCTGGCGAACCCGATCAAGGCCAGCGGCGGCCTGGTAATCCTCAGGGGCTCGCTCGCGCCGGATGGCTGCGTCATCAAGGTGACCGGGCTCGCCCGCAAGGAACACCGCGGACGGGCTCGCGTGTTCGACTCGGAAGAGGCCGCCATGCAGGCCGTCACCCACGGCCGCGTCAAAGAAGGCGACGTGCTCGTGATCCGCTACGAAGGTCCGCGAGGCGGGCCGGGGATGCGCGAGATGCTGGGCGTCACGGGCGCGATCGTCGGCGCGGGCCTTTCGGAAAGCGTGGCGCTGGTCACCGACGGCAGGTTCAGCGGCGCGACCCAGGGATTCATGGTGGGCCACGTCGCTCCCGAAGCCGCCAGCGGCGGCCCCATCGCGCTGCTGGCCGAAGGCGACCTGGTCACCATCGACCTGAACGCGCGCCGCATCGACCTCGACGTCGCTCCGGAGATTCTGAGCGACCGGCTGGGCCGTTGGACGCCGCCCCATCCGCGCTACGAGAGCGGGGTGTTCTCCAAATACGGTGCGCTGGTGTCGTCGGCGTCGGACGGGGCGATCACCGCGGTCCCGAAGAAGTGACGGGTCCGCTTGCTGACGCGCGCGGCTCGGTGCTGGACTAACCGCTCCCTCGCGGTCGGGGCTCGGTACTGGACTGCCCTAGCTCACGTGGGGCTGGAGCATTTTGAGGACTTCGGCTTTGCCGACGGCGCCTACGCGCATCTCGACGACGCGCCCGCCCTTGAACAGCAGCAGCGTGGGAATGCCCTGGATGTTGTAGCGCATCGCGGTTCCGCCGCTCTCGTCCACGTCGACCTTGCCGACCTTGAGCTTGCCGGCGTATTCCGTGGCGACCGCGTCCACGGTGGGCGCCATCATCTTGCACGGACCGCACCATGTGGCCCAGAAGTCCACCAGAACGGGGACCTCCGATTTCAGGACTTCGCTGTCGAAGTCTGCATCCTTGAACGTCAGAACGTTCGCTCCCGCCATTCCTATTCCCTCCACTTATTCCTCAAATGTTGAAGATGCAAGTTCGACGCCCTGGGATTCATCCCGCCAGGCGCCGGTAGAGTCCTGAATAACGTGCCGCCGATCGGTCCCAGGAATAATCCCGGCTCATTCCCGCCCGCATCATCGCGGTCCAGCGTTCCGGGTCGCGGTAGACCGCCAGGGCCTCGCGGAGCGCGCCCATCATCGCCTCGCCGGTGTAATCCCGGAACTTGAAGCCCGTGCTCTCATCAATCGTATCATCGAGGCCACCGGTCGAGCGGACCACGGGCAGGGTGCCGTAATGCAGGCTGTAAACCTGGTTGAGGCCGCATGGCTCGTACAGGCTAGGCATAAGGAAAATGTCCGCGCCGGCCTCGATCTTGTGGGCCAGCGCCTCGTCGTAGGCGATGCGGACGCCCACCTTCTCAGGGTGGGCCGCACGCAACTCTTCGAGGAACGCTTCCAATTTCGGATCCCCGATGCCGAGGACCACCAGGGACAGGTCCTGGGCGGCGAGATCGGCCGCGGCTTGTTCGACCAGATCGAAGCCCTTCTGCGCGGCCAGCCGCGCGACCATTCCGACCAGCGGCCGGTCGAGGTTCTCGGGAAGGTCGAACGCCGCCAGCAGATCCTTCTTGCAGTCGAGCTTGCCGGCGAGGTTCGCGGCCGAGTAATTGGTGGCGATATGCGGATCGGTGGCAGGGTCCCACTCGCGGTAGTCGACGCCGTTCAGGATTCCGTGGATGGCGTCGCGGCGCGTCTTGAGGACGCCATCGAGGCCGAAGCCGAGCTCCGGCGTTTGGATCTCGCGGGCGTAGGTGGGGCTCACGGTGGTGATGGCGTCGCTGGTCAGGATGCCGCCCTTGAGCAGGTTGACCTGGCCGAAAAACTCCAGGCAGCCGGGCGTGAAGAGGCTGGGGTCGAGTCCCATTTCGGGCAGCGCCGTGGGCGGGAACAGCCCCTGGTAACCGAGGTTGTGAATGGTCAGCACCACCGGAATGCCCATGAATGTGGGGTCACCGGCGAAGACGGTGCGTTTGAAGATGGGGACCAGCGCGGCCTGCCAGTCGTGGCAATGGATGATGGCGGGGCGGAAGACACTCCGCACGATGGTCAGCGCCGCGCGCGCAAGCACGGCGAAGCGAATGTGATTGTCGGGGTAATCTTCGGCGCCGGAATCGCCGTAGAGGCCGTCGCGATCGTAGAGCGACGGGCAGTCCACCAGGAAGTAGGGCACTTTGCGCTCGAGGACGCAATGCACGTTAGCGAAGTATTCCTCGCGCCCCAGGCGCACGGGCAGATCGCGGTAGACGATGGGCGTGTCCTTGACGTCGATGCCGCGATAGCGCGGCATGAGCACGGCCACGTCTTCGCCGCGGGCAGCGAGGCCCGGTGCGAGCGCGCCGATCACATCGGCCAGACCTCCGGTCTTGGCAAAAGGCGTCGCTTCGGAAGCAACCATCAGGATTCGGGGCATCTTGGGTCCATCTTAGCGAGTGGTGGATGGTGGATAGTGGATGGGGTCTACTGCGTGGCTTCGCCGCTGCCGCCGCGGCCGTAACGGTTCAGGATTGAGGCGCAGGTCTGCAGGACGCCGGCCATCGCAATCCAGACCTGCCAGTGCGAGAAGAGCCCTCGCGTGATGGCGAATTCTCCGGTCCACTTAAGGTCGGACCCGAGACGCCAGACGCCAAGAATGAGCGCCATCGCCGCCGCGGGCGTCAGCAACGCCGCCGCCACGGAAGCCAGTTCGCGGTTCTTCGCCAGCCTTCGTTCGAAGGCCGGAGAAACCGCCAACCGAATGCGCACTGTCATTTGATTTCACCCGCAAAATGTATCCTTGGACACTACATTAGCACGAAGGCGCTCGTTGCTCGTGGCTCGTTGCCCGTTGATCCAGCGCGGCCTGCGTGGGCTTCGCACCGTAACGAATTTTGGCGGCGAAGCGTAGGGATCCCGCGA
>DATNLV010000537.1:0-9911 GCA_035602665.1 Bryobacteraceae bacterium
TGACCTGCTGGACGTACTCGATCGCCCGTTCCTCGGTCAGCTTGTGGTCCGACCACGACACCAGAATCTCGTTCCCCACGCTGACCGCCACCACGATGTCCTTGTACTCGTTCGCAAGCCGTATACCGGTCGCCATCTGCGCCGCATTCTCCGCCTGCTTTTCAGGATGGCCGTCCAGCCACACGCCCAGCATCACCTGGATCGGAATCTTCTCCCGCCGTATGACCTCGAGCACATCCTGCGAATGCTGGTCCCCGCCGTAAAGCCGGATGAGCTTCCAGTTGCGCTGCAGGATCTTGAGGTCTTCGAGGATCTGCGCCTGCGTCGGGAACCGGTTGAGCTGCGGGTTCTGCCCCGCCCGGTAACCGGAATAGTCGATGGCGTTGCCCTGCCACTTTTGCACGGTCAAATCGGCCGCCACAGCCGAAGCCAACGAGGCGAACAGGCACAGCAGAGCGGTCTTCATGCCTAGACCTCTCCGCGCCGGTCCTTCAGGTCCGATTCGATCCGCACCATCATTTCTTCGTCCAGCGGATAGAGCTGCATGAGCGCCGTGGCGAGCAGCATCAGCGCGCACGGAATCCAACTCATCGACAGGATGATCCCGTGCAGCGAGCGACCCGTCTGCGCCACGTTGGCCACGTAGCCGAAGTAGTCGAAGATGAGCCCGAAGATCAGAGCGCCGATCGCCACTCCCGCCTTGGTGCTGAAGATGGCCGAGGCGAAAACCAGCCCCGTCGTGCGGCGGCCCGTGCGCCATTCGGCATCATCCGCCGTATCGGCGAACATGGCGAACACCAGCGGCGAGTTGAACCCGATGATGAAGCTCGAAACGATCTGGAGCCCGAACATCAGCACGATGTCCGTTGGCCCGGCAACGTAGAAGGCCCCGATCACCAGGCCGCCGATGCCGATGGCCATCATGAACAGGCGTTTCTTGCCGAACACCTTCGCCAGTCGCGAAGCGATCGAAACCGCCACCAGGAACGCCAGACCGTTCGACACCAGGAACGGCCCCAGCAGATCCTCCCGCTTGACGAAGTACTTGAAGTAGTAAGCCGACGCCGACCCCTTGATCACGAACGCGGCCAGGACCAGAAGCAGAACGCCCACCAGAACCAGAAATGGCCGGCTCGTGAGCAGATCGAGAAGATCGCGATTAAGATCCGACTTCTGTTGCGGGGGCGGTGTGACGCGTTCGCGTGTGCTCGCGAAGCACAGGGCAAGCATAGCCACCGCCAGGACGCCGTACAGCACCATGGTGAGCTGCCAGCCGCGCGCGTCGTTGCCGTGCCCGAAGAACGCGACCAGCTTCAGCGTGAAGTACTGGACGAAAACGCCGGCCGTGAACGCGCCGATAAAGCGGATCGAGGCGATGGAAGTGCGCTCCAGCGAGTTCGGCGTCATCACGCCCATGAGCGCCGTGTAAGGAATGTTCACCGCGGTGTACAGGAACATCAGGAGGCTGTAGGTGATATACGCGTAGACCAGCTTGCCACCGCCGCTCAGGTTGGGAGTGGTGAAGGTCAGCACGCCCGCCACCGCCAACGGAAGCGCGAACCACAGCACGTAAGGCCGGAAGTGGCCCCACCGCGTTTTCGTGCGGTCGGCGATGGCTCCCATGACGGGATCGGCGACCGCGTCGGCCAGGCGCGTGACCAGCAGCATCGTACCCACGGCCGCGGCGGAAATGCCGAAGACGTCGGTGTAGAAGATCATCAGGTAGAACTCGAACGTCTTCCAATAGAAGTTCGAGGCCGCGTCCCCGAGCGAGTAGCCTATCTTCTCTTTAAGGGAAACCCGGTCCGCCACCGGTATCTGCTCTGTCGCTGTACTCACACAATCCTCCCGCCTGGCGCGCACACATGGACGCCATCGTAAGAGTCTAGCGCGGTTGGAGGATGGAATCGATACGCCGCAGTTCTTCGGCCGAAAACTCCAGGTTCGCCAGAGCCGCCACGTTCTGCTCGATCTGCTCGACCTTGCTGGCCCCGATCAGCGCGCTCGCCATCGAGCCCTCGCGCAGGACCCACGCCAGCGCCATCTGCGCCAGACTCTGTCCGCGCTCGCCGGCCACCGCATTGAGCGCCCGAACCTGCGCCAGGCGGGCGTCGTCGATATCGGCCTTCTTCAAAAAGCCGTGCGGCTTGGAGGCCCGTGAATCGCCGGGGATGCCCTCGAGGTACCGGCCGGTCAGCAGACCCTGCGCCAGCGGGCAGAACGCGATGCCGCCGATGCCCTCAGTCGCCAGCGTGCTGAACAGCCCTTCCTCGGCCGTCCGCTGGAACATCGAGTACTTCATCTGGTGGATCAGGCACGGCGTCCCCAGCTTCCGCAGAATCGCAGCCGCGCGCGCCGTCCGTTCGGGATCATAATTCGACACTCCCGCGTAGAGCGCCTTCCCCGACCGCACCGCCTGGTCGAGCGCCCCCATCGTCTCTTCGAGCGGAGTCTGCGGATCGGGCCGATG
Source organism: Bryobacteraceae bacterium (assembly GCA_035602665.1). Lineage (GTDB taxonomy): Bacteria > Acidobacteriota > Terriglobia > Bryobacterales > Bryobacteraceae > DASWZN01. The sequence continues at coordinate 2,471 of DATNLV010000537.1, forward strand.
CGCGTAGAAAATGTCCACGTACTCCAGGCCCATGCGCTTCAGGCTCTGGTCCAGGCTGGCCAGCAGGTACTTGCGCGAACCCCAGTCGCCGTAAGGCCCCGGCCACATCCCGTACCCTGCTTTGGTGGAAATAATGAGCTCGTCGCGATACGGCCGCAGGTCCGCTTTGAGCACCTGGCCGAAGGTCTCCTCCGCCGACCCCGGCGGCGGGCCGTAGTTGTTCGCCAGGTCGAAATGCGTGATGCCCAGATCGAAGGCCCGCCACAGCATCGCCCGGCTATTCTCCAATACATCCACTCCGCCGAAGTTATGCCAAAGCCCGAGCGAAATCGCGGGCAACTGGACGCCGCTCGATCCGCAGCGCCGATAAGTCATCGTGTCGTAGCGTTCCGTCTTAGCCGTATACATGCCGCTCCTCTAAACCACTGCGCCGCGAGCGATCACCTCGCGATAAAAATGCGCGCTCAGCTTCGGAATCCGTTCCTGCGTCTCGTAGTTCACATACACGATCCCGAAGCGCTTCAAATACCCATCCGCCCACTCGAAGTTGTCGATGAGGCTCCACAGGAAGTAGCCCCTGAGCGGCCATCCCACGGCCACCGCGCGCTGCGCCTGCGTCAGGTAGTTCCTCAAAAACATGACCCGGTCCGTGTCGTAAACCGCGCCGTCCGGGGAACGCGGATCGGCCGCCGAGCACCCGTTCTCGGTGATGAACACGTCCTTGACGCCCCAGATTTCGCTCAGGTGCCGAGGCCCCCAGTACAGGATCTGTGGCCCGATGTACAGCCACTCCGAAGACATGTGCGGATACGACGACGGATGCTGCACCACCGCGTACCCCGCCGCGGAATTGTCCGCCCGAACGTTGTAGGGGTAGTAGCAGTTCAGCCCCACGAAATCGAGAGGCGCGCCGATTGTCTTCATATCCTCGGCCGTGAATTGCGGCGCGTCCTTCCCCATCTCGTTCAGATACGCGTCCACGTACTTGCCCTCGAGAACCGCCGTGAGGAACGGAGCGTTGATCTCCCGCTGGGCCTTGCGCGCGGCCGCGATGTGCTCTTCTGTCTCGATCACCGGAACGCAGATGGGCGCGTTCTCCGCCAGCCCCACGCGAATGGGCTTGCGCGCGTTCGCCCGCAGCGCCGCAACCGCCAGCCCGTGCGCCAGCACCGCGTGGTGCCGCAACTGGCACACCTCGCGCATGGGGAGCCGCAGCCCCGGCGCCTTGCCGCCCCAGCGATAGCCATCGTCGGTGAAGCAGGAGAACTCGTTGATGGTGAAGAAGTGCCCGATGCGGTCCGACAAGCGTCCCGAGACGAACGCGGCGTAATCGCCGAAGTACTTCGCGGTTTCGCGCGAACGCCATCCGCCGAAGCGATCCTCGAGCGACTGCGGCAGGTCCCAGTGGAACAACGTGCAGTAGGGCTGGATGCCGTTCGCGAGCAGTTCGTCCACCAGCCGCTCGTAGAACGCGATGCCTTTTTCGTTGGGCTGCCCAGAGCCGTCCGGAACGACGCGCGGCCACGCGATCGAGAAACGATACGCCTTCACCCCCAGCCACTTCAGCAGCTGTATGTCGTCCTTGTAGCGGTGATAGTGGTCGGCCGCCACATCGCCGTTGTGGTCCATTGCGACATGGCCGGGCGTGTGGGAGAAGGTGTCCCACACCGAAGGCTTGCGGCCGTCCTCGTGGACCGCGCCCTCCACCTGGTACGATGCCGTGGCGCAGCCCCACACGAACGAATCTGGGAACTGAGATCGTTGCCGCGCCGCGCCCGCCTGCCCCGAAGGACTCACACTCAACGCCGCCGCAAGCTTAGCGAAATCGCGCCTGCTTGGATCGCTCATGAGAAACCTCTCCCCGGACCCCGCCCGGTCTTTCACGCTAGCAGAAAGGTAAGTTGAGGATCAACGCACGGCGGGCGCGAGGGAAAGTCCCGGGCCGGTCGCCCAGCCCGGGGTTGAGGAGGTTGGCGTCTATTCGGCGTGCACCGTGCTGACGTTGAAGTCGGCGTCGGCGCCGTGACACACATTGCAGCTCTCGCCGAGGGTCGGCGAGGTTTCGGAAAGGGCGTGGGAAGCGGTGTCCATGGTCACATGGCAGCCGGTGCATGCCGAAGTGATCGGAGCCGCCGGGTTCAGCCAGCCCTGCGGATCGGTCACCTGGTGCATCCCTAACGGGAGGTTCTGCTGCGAGCTGTTCACGTGGCACATGTTGCACTTCCGCGTGTCGCCCACGCTTCCGTCGGGGCCCTGCACCGGGTAACGTACGCCGGAGAAGTCCACGTGCCGGCCGTTGTGAGAAACCTCCACGTAGGTGGCGCCTTGCGCGACCAGGTTCACTCCGGTGTGGATGCGGTGGATCATCAGGTTGAAGTTAACCGCCTGCGGAGGCTGAGCAAGGTCGGCCGGGTTCTTCGAGGTGGCGCGCGTCGAGGCGTCCGTCAGCGACGGGTTGTGGCACAGGACGCACAACTCCACCTGGTTGCGATTCTGCCCGTGTGCGGCAAGCGCGACGTGGCACATGTTGCAGTTGAGGGTTTCGACCACGGTGCGCCGCGGCGTGACCGCGGAGCCATCCACGGAGAAGTAGAACACCTTGTTCGGCGTGCCGTACTCGACATCGAGCTCCTGCGGCGTACCCCCCATCAGAACGGCGAGGCGCGTGGCCTCGATCCCCATCGCGTAAGTGCCGGTGGCGTTCGCCGGGATCGCGTGGGTGAAGGTGTAGACGCAGGTGCCGTCGCCCGAGCAAGTGCCCGTGGTGGTCGGGTCTTCGAGCACATAGCCGGTCGTGGCGTCGGGCCCGAAGCTGGTGTAGCCGTAATCGGAGGTCGGGCCGGCCATGATGAGGTGAACCGCGTTCGGATCGACCACCATCTGGTTCAGCGGGATGCCGGCCCCCTTGCCGTCCACCAGTTTGAACGTCACCGTCGGCGTCTTGCCGGGCAGCCCGTTGTCAACCTTCAGGACGTCGACCTGCACTCCCGGAAGCTGTGTCGACTCGGTGGGCATCGTGTGCGCCCCGAGCACGGAGGCGTCGAATTCAAGCTCGCCCTGCGGGAGATGGCACGTGGCGCACTGCGAATCGTCCACCTCGGGCAACGCCACTCCGGCCTGGCTCACGTGGTTCTGGCCGGTCGCGAAGTTGATGTCGTCGTGGCAGGAGCCGCACGCCGCCCGGTTCGGTTTCAGGAAATTGTTGGCCTGCTGCGCGCCCGAGTTCGGGTCGTGGCAGGTCCGGCAGCGGCGTGTGTCCGCCGGGTAAACCACGGTCGAGAAGTCGTTGACGGCGCCTCGGTGGATGATCTGGTACGAGCCGCCGGCCTTCACGCTGGGCAGGCTCGATCCGGCATGGATCTTGTGGATCATCACCCGGAAGTCCATCGTGTTCCCCGTGTCGGGATTCACCGTCTGGGGCGTGTGGCAGAGGATGCACATCAGAACCTTGGTGCGGGACCCGCCGTGGCCCGACATCACACTGTGGCAGTGGTCGCAGGTGGCCTCGCGCACGATGTCGCGGATGTGCGTCACGGCCGCGCCGTTCGGCACGAAGGTGAAGACGTCGTCGATCCCGGCAAAGCCCAGGTTGAATTCCGTGAGGTCGCGCTCGGCGTAAACCCCGATGGTGTGCGTCGCCGTAGCGTCGAATCCGCTGGGCGCCTTGGTGTGGAAGGTGTACGTGTACTGGCCGGGGTTCAGCGCCTGCCACGCCCCGCCCGAGTCGTAGGCGGCCTGAATGGCCGTCACGCCATTCGCCGTTTTGGTCGACGTCGTGTAGGCGGTGTATTGAGCGGCCCCGTTCGGTAGCACCGCCGCCGCGAATCCTATTTCGAGACTGCCGAGCGTCTCCACGCCGTCTTTGTCCAGCGGCGCACCCGCCGGATCCGTAACCAGGATCTTCGCCTGGATCGTACCGTCGGAGGCGATCTGCGCGCTCTGAATTTTGATGACGATCCCAGCCCGGACCTCGCTCTCCCATGTTGTGGGGGCATCGGCGGCGTACGCGACCCCGCCCCGCCTCACCGTGTCGCTTCGCTCCCCAGGGGAGACACGGCTTCGGCCCAGGCTCCGTGGGGCTATGGCGCTTCCGCTCAGCGCGAGCGCTCCGGCGACGACGGCCACCAACAAGGCACACCGGCTTGCAGTACGTACACGAGTTTTCATATAAGCGCGTCCTCTTGACTGAATGAGCTGCTGAGCTTAGCACGCCACGGCCCAGATCGCGCCCTCTCCGACACCATCGCTGCCCTTGGGCGGCAACACTTTCTCGGCCGTTTAACTTCGTTACGGTGAGGTAAAACACGCACCCGCGCTGCGTCACCAGACGCTAAGTGGGTCGCACCCGCTGCAGCAGGCAGCAACGCGCCGGCTGATAGAATCGCTTCATGGCGGGCCGTATGCTCCTGGCAGTCCTGAGCCTGCTCCCCGCCATTGCCTCCGCGCAGCAGCCCTGGGTGAAGGCGACCTCGACGAACTTCGAGGTCTACACCACCGCCGGCGAGCCGAAAGCGCGCGAGGCCGCTCTCTACTTCGAGCACGTCAACAGCTTCCTGGTGAAGGCCCTCGGAACCACCCGATCCGGCAAAGGCCGCGTCCGCGTCATCGTCTTCCAGTCCGCTCGCGAGTATAAGCCCTACCAGCCGGGCGAAGGCGCGCTGGCATACGCCGGCGGCGGCGCCGGCACGGACCGGATTGTGATGCAAGGCATCTCGCCCGCTCAGTATTTCATCGCCGTTCACGAGTACGTCCACATCCTGCTCAAGCCGTTCAAGAACGCGCCCCTCTGGTTCAATGAGGGACTGGCGCAGGTCTACCAGACCCTCCGCCCCGCCGGCGGAAAGATCATCGTGGGCGACCCCGTTCCGGGAGCGCTCGAGTTCCTCGAACAGGCCAAGTGGCTCGACCTCGACACCCTCTGCGCCGTGGATCACAACTCGCCCTACTACACCGGAGACAACCGCCAGGCGGGCATCTTCTATACCGAGAGCTGGCTGCTCACGCACATGCTGTTCGCCGGAAAGAAGTACGGAGCCGGTTTTACGGACCTCAAGCGGCTGATCCTGGCCGGCACGCCGGCGGAGCAGGCGTTCCAGACCGCGTTTGGCGAGACCACCTGGCACGTCTACTCCGACCTTCGCCGATATGCTGAAGACGGTGAGTATCGCGGGCACACCTTCGACGTGGCGATCGAACAGCCGGTCGAAAAACCGGATGTCAAGCCGGTGACGCCCTTCGAATCGGACCTGCTTCTGGCCAACCTCCTGTCTGAAATCGGCAAGACGAACGAAGCGAAACAGGCCCTCAACAAGCTCGCGGAACAGAACCCCGCCAGCCCCGACGTTCACGAGGCCCTCGCATTCGTGGCTTGGCGGAAGCAGGACAAGGACGAGGCTCGCGTGCAGTTGGCCAAAGCGATCGAATTGGGCAGCAAGAATGCCCACGTGTACTTCGCGTATGGCGCCTTGGACGCCGAGGACGGCCAGCCACGCGAGAGGCTGATCGAACTGCTCCGCAAAGCGGTGGACCTCGATCCCGATTTTCAAGACGCGCGCCTGCGCCTCGGTTACCTCCTGCTAGCGGCAACGGACTACGCGGGAGCGCTGTCCCAGTTCCAGCGCGTGAAGGATGGCGACCCCGACAGTCCTTTTCAGTTCTTTCACGACTTCGCATACGCCCGTTACCGTACCGGCGACACAGAAGGCGCCCGCGCAAACGCGAAGCGCGCCCTCGCCGCGGCTCAAGGTCAGGAACAGAAAGCGCTGGCCGAGCAGCTCGTGGCGCTGATCGAGGGGCACTCGCTTGACACCGCGCTGCCCGATCTGGAAACCGCGCAGCGGCCCACCCTGCGCCGCGCCCCGGGCGCCCCCGCGCCGGCCCAGCATCACGCCCTCGCCGCCATCGAAGGCACCTTCGATCGAATCGATTGCCAGGGGACAACGGCCCGCCTACGGATGACCGCGGGCGGCCGCGTCGTGCGCCTCCTCATCGACAAGCCAGAGGCGATCGAGGTCCGCGGCGGCCCCTCCGGCGCGTTCGTCGTGACCTGCGGCCCGCGGCAGCCGCCCCGCAAAGTGCGGATCGAATACGAGCCCCGGGTGGACAAAGAAGCCGGCACAATCGGCCTCGTGCGCGTGGTCGAGACGAAGTAGGTCACAGCCAAGGCCGAAGGCCTGCAGTCAGTCGCGCGGCGCCGCCGGGCCTGTCCTACAATCACTAGGTTGGGGGTCTGAGCGATGAAGGCAGTTCTGCCATTCTTAGTGTGCTGCTGTGCGGTCGCGGCCACGCCGACGGCCGAGATCAAGGTGGATCAGGCCGGTTACCCGGCCGCCGCGCCCAAACTGGCGATGGTGGTCTCGAACACTCAGGCCGCCGAGTTCACGGTTCGTCGCGCGGCCGATGGCTCGGTCGCCTTTGAAGGGAAACTCAGCGCCCCGGTCGCCGACGCCGACAGCGGCGATCGCGTCCAGACGGCCGATTTCTCCAAGCTCGCCGCCGCCGGCCGATACTACCTCGACGTCCCCGGAGTGGGCCGAAGCTGGAGTTTCGCCATCGGCCCGGACGTCTACGCGCGCGCCTACTATCTCGCCATGCGGGCTTTCTACGCCCAGCGCTGCGGCACCGCCGTGGACCTGGGGCCGGAGTTCCCCGGCTACACCCACGCCGCCTGCCACCTGAACAACGCCTACCATCCTTCCACCGGCAAGACCGGTCCGCGCGCGCCCTCGCGCGGCTGGCACGATGCCGGCGACTATGGCCGCTACACAGTGAATTCCGGAATGACCACCGGGACGCTGCTCTGGACCTGGGAGATGTTCGGCGCGCGCATCAAGGACGTGAAGCTCAACCTGCCCGAATCCGGCAACGGCACGCCGGACATCCTGAATGAGGTCCGGTGGAATCAGGACTGGATGCTCTCCATGCAGGATGACGACGGCGGCGCCTGGCAGAAACAGACGCTGGCGAACTTCGGCGGCTTCATCCTGCCGGAGAAAGAAGACGCGCCCAGCTACGTCGTCGGGACCGGCACGCCGCCCTACAAGAGCTCCTGCGCTACGGCCGACCTGGCCGCGGTAGCCGCCATAGCGGCCCGCGTCTATCGCCCGTTCGACGCCGCCTACGCCGCCCGCAACCTGGCCGCCGCCCGCAAGGCCTGGGACTGGCTGGCAAAGTATCCCGACGTGCTCTACCTCCACGACCCGCCCGGCATACGCACCGGAACTTACGGCGACAAGGACTGCGGAGACGAGCGGCTCTGGGCCGCGGCCGAACTGTGGCGGACTACCCGCGAGGATGTCTACCAGCGCTACTTCCTGGCCCACTATGCCGAGTACGCGAAGACGCTCGCGCCCGGCGTGAGGCCGCCGGAATGGAGTGGCGTGGCGCCCTTCGGCTTGTGGACCTATGTCCTCGGGGGCGGCAAGGACGCCGCTGCAGTGGA
>DATNLV010000560.1:0-3749 GCA_035602665.1 Bryobacteraceae bacterium
TGGGTCGAGCTGCCGTTGGGAGCGACGGAGGACCGCCTGCTCGGTGGCCTTGACCTCCAACGCACGCTCTCGACCGGCAAGCCGCAAACAACTCGCGGCCTCCTGGGTAGCGCTCATCGCGGCATCGTCCATGTGGATGGAGTCAACCTGCTCGATGGGAGACTGGCGCGACACCTCGCCTCGGCGCTGAACCGAGGGTTCGTCGATCTCGAACGGGAGGGCATCAGCGACCGCCTGGACTCCGATTTTGCGCTCGTCGGAACCTACAATTCCGAAGAAGGCACCGTTGCCGCCGCGCTTGCCGATTCCGTTGGCATCCACGTCCTGGATCCCGGTGAGCTGTCGGGCGACGAGCGGCCCGAGATGCTGGGCCGAGTCGCCGCCTTCGACCGGGATCCGGTTGGTTTTGTCCGATGGCATGCCGGGGCTACGCATCTGCTGCGGCGGCGCATCGAGGAGGCACGGAGCCGCCTGGGCTCGGTCGACGCCAGCGCTGACGACCGCCGCCGCCTCAGTCAAGCGGCCCTGAATCTTGGCGTGGAGGGCAGCCGCGCCGATATCTTCGCTTTGGCAGTGGCCCGCGCTCACGCCGCGTTCATGGAGCGCCCGTCGGTCGTCGACGAGGATGTCAGAGCGGCAGTCCAGCTCGTATTGCTGCCCCGCGCGGTCACCGCGGGCGCTACACCAGTTCCAGCACCGCAACCGGAAGCCGCCGAAATGGAAGACTGCGGGCCGTCGCCTCCTATGCCGCGCGCCGCCTCGGAAGATCTGGTTCTGCCTGCGTTTGATTGCCCGGTGCCGAAAGACGTCCTGCGCCTGCCGCCCCGGAGCGGCCCGGCAAACAACGGCCAGCCGGGGCCCGGCAGCCATTCCTCGCCACGGCGCGAGTGGAACCGCGGGCGCTTTCTGCGTGCGGTCGAGGCCAGGGGGGGCGCGAACAAAATCGCGCTCGCCGCCACCCTGCGAGCTGCCGCCCCCAACCAGAAACTCCGCCAGGACCTGCCCGGGTCTCCGGCGATTCGAGTCGCGCAGAGCGATCTGCGCTTCAGACAGTTTCGACACAACGCCTCGATCCGCATCCTGTTTGCGGTCGATGCCAGCGGCAGCATGGCGATGAACAGGATCCAGCAGGCCAAAGGCGCCGTGATCCGGCTCCTCGACCAGGCCCAACGCGACCGCGACGAGGTCGCTCTGATCGGTTTTCGAGGGAGCCGGGCCGAGGTTCTGATGCCGCCGAGCCGTAGTGTCGAACGGGCCAGACATGCCCTGGATTCGCTTCCGGTGGGCGGCGGAACACCTTTGGCCGCGGGCTTGGAAGAGGCATTGCGTTTGGCACGCTGCGCCCCGGCGTCCGGCCCGCGCGATACGCTCCTGGTGGTTCTCACCGATGGCAAGGCCAATGTGCCGCGCCAGCCGCAAGAGGGAGTAGAGCGGCAGGAGACAATCTGGCGGGAGATCGAGCAGGTCTCGGCGGCCCTGACCAGCGAGGGCGTGGTCTCGGTGGTCATCGACACGACCCAGCGGGAAGTCTCGGATGGCGACGCCGCCCGGCTCGCGGGCCTGCTGGGCGGCCGTGCGGTCCACCTCCCGCGTCCGGACCCGGACTCGGTCTACCAGACGATCGCCGCCGCGGCGGCAACGGTCAGGAGGGCAGGGAAGCATGCCTGAGCCGTTGCCCCCAGGCCAGCGCGATCGCGTCGTGCTTCGGCTTTACGAACAGCTGCTGGAGCTCGAACAGCGGCTCATACCGACCGGGATGCACGTGTTCGGCCACCCTCCCGGCGACCGGCAGGCGGCGGACATGCTGCGCATGGTGGCGTCCTTCGATCGGCCGGAGCTGGATGCGCGGTCGCTGCCCGATCTGGTCGCCCGCGGGCTGGGGCTGGCGAGTTACCGGGAGCTTCTGAAAGAGAGCTCTGCCTCGGAGGAACGGCTGAAGCAGCGCGAGCAAGTCGAGAGCATCGTGCGAGAGGCTGTCGAAATCCTGCTCGCTGGAGGGACCGCCGGCGCGAGCGCCGCGGCGGCACAGCTGGCCGGGCGGGCCTCGGTCCCCGCTGCCGAGTCGCTTCCGACGCTCAATATCCTGGTGCGCATTCTCGGCCAGCTGTCCGTGAACCAGGAACTGGATTCCTTGACTCGCGCGCTGCGGGGCGAATACATCGAACCGGGCCCTGGCGCCGACATCGTCCAGAATCCGGATATTCTCCCGACTGGCCGCAACACGCATGCCGTGAGCCCCTACGGCATCCCATCCACCGCGGCATTTCAGAAATCGGAGGAGGTGGCGGGGGCGCTGCTGGAGCGCTGCCGCCGGGAACAAGGGGCCTATCCCGAAGCGATCGGCATGGTGCTTTGGGGCATGGACAATATCAAGACTCAGGGGGAAGGCGTCGCCCAGGCGCTGTGGCTCATGGGCGTCGAGCCGCTCCGCGACGCCATGAACCGCGTGACCGATGTGCGAGTCCTGCCGCTCGAACGTCTCGGCCGCCCTCGCATCGATGTGGTCATGACCATCTCGGGGATCTTCCGCGACCTCTTCGGGACCACCATGGAACTGCTCGACAAGGCGGTGCGCACCGTGGCCGAGCTGGATGAGCCCTCGGAATGGAACTTCCTCCGGAAACACGTTCGGGAGCAGATGGCCGAGGGATGTCCCGCCGGCGACGCGCTCATTCGCGTCTTCTCCAACGCCGCCGGCAACTACGGCACGAACGTCAACTTCATGGTCCTCGACAGCCAGTGGGAACAAACCGAGCAGATCGGAGACCTGTTCGTCGCGCGCAAGTGCTTCGCCTATCGCCGCGGCGTCGAGGGCCGCGAAGCCCGTGAGTTGATGGAACGCGCGCTCGCGCGGGTTGAAGTGACCTATCAGAACATCGACAACACCGAGGTCGGCATCACGGACGTGGACCACTACTTCGAGTACCTGGGCGGGCTCAGCCGGGCAGTCGCCAAGCGTTCCGGCGCGCAGCCAAAGGCCTATCTGTCCGACTCGCTCTCTCCGCTCGCCAAGATCCGCTCGCTCGAAGAGACGGTCCGGCTGGAGGCGCGGACCAAGGTACTCAACCCCAAATGGTACGAGGGCATGCTCCGGCATGGGTTCAGCGGTGTGGCTGAGATCGAGCATCACGTCAGCAACACCTTCGGCTGGAGCGCCACGGCGGACGCGGTCGATGGCTGGATCTATGACGAGATCGCCAGCACCTATGTGCTGGACCAGGCGATGCTCGACCGGCTGCGCTCGCTCAATCCGCACGCGACGCGCAGCTTGGCTCTACGGCTGCTGGAGGCCGAGGGCCGGGGATTCTGGGCTTCGGACCAGGCCGTGGTGGATCGTCTGCATGACGTTGTGGCGGATGTTGAGAACCAACTGGAGGGCGTTCGGCAATGAAGGTCGCCGTCTTCTACGTCGGTTCGAGCCTGCTCGCGCCACTGCGTCAGGCCGAGCGCGAAATCAACCGCCGGTATCGGATAGGGCTGACGATCGCCTGTCACAACTGCACGCTGCCGCTCTCCAGCGAACAGTGGACGGATGCCGAGCGGGATCTCGCCGCGGCGGGTGTGGTTTTCGTGCTGCACGTCACCGACCCCGAAAACGCGGCTCGGATCGGCGCGGCGCTCGATCGCGTCCGCTCTCAGCACGCTGTCCTTGCGATCAACTGCCTGGGCGATCTGATGAGGCGCACGCGGCTGGGCAGTCGCGAGATCTTCTCTTCGTTCACGGGTACTCCGGGCGCCGCCCTAAGCTT
>DATNLV010000541.1:0-3150 GCA_035602665.1 Bryobacteraceae bacterium
AGGGACTGCGCGATCGCGAAGAATTCAGCCTCCAGCAGTTGCTGACCGGATCGAAGCTCGTCGTCAGCGCCGTGTGTCACGAGATCCGCAACATTTGCGGAGCGATCGCCGTGGTCCACTCCAAGCTCGCCCGCGACGAGCAGTTGTCCCGAAACGAGGATTTCACGGCGCTGGCCGGCCTGGTGGATGGTTTGGGCCGGATGGCGGGCCTCGAATTGCGGCAGACGAAGCAGCTCAAAGCCGAGAGAGTCGAAGTCCATTCCGTCCTCGAGGAACTGCGCATCGTGATTGAGCCGGAGTTGCGCGAGGCCGGGATTACGATTCGTTGGGAGTTGCCCGACAGCGTCCCGCCCGTCTGGGCCGAGCGCCAGGCCCTGCTGCAGGCGTTCTTGAACCTCGTGAAGAACAGCCAGCGCGCCATGGAGGGACGGCCCACCGGCGAGCTGACCGTCAGACTATCCTCGGAGGAAGATGGCGTGGTGGTTCGATTCCTCGATCGCGGTCACGGTGTCGCGAAACCGGAGCACCTCTTTAAACCCTTCCAGCAGGGCGCTGCCGCCACGGGCTTGGGGTTGTACTTGTCGAGGGCGTTCGTGCGCGCGTTCCGCGGCGACATCCGCTACGAACCCCAGCCCTCCGGATGCTGCTTTGCGGTGGTGCTGGTTCCCGCCGCGGCGCGGGAAGAGGAGACCTGGACCGACGATGACGGAGAAAATCCGGCTGTTGCTGTTGGACGACCACGCGCTGTTTCGAGAGAGCCTCAGCCAGCTTCTGGACACTGAGCCCGGCTTCCGCATGGTGGCGCATTGCGGCACCTCCGGGGAAGCGCTCGATGCGCTCGCGCGAGAGGAGATCGATCTCGTTCTCCTCGACTACGACCTGGGAGAGGAGACCGGCCTCCAGTTCATCCGCCGGGCGCGCGAGGCCGGCTACCATGGCAGGATCTTCATCGTCACCGCGGGCATGCCGGATTCCGATTCCGTCCGCGCGCTGGGACAGGGCGTGTGCGGCATTTTTCTGAAACACAGCGCTCCCGCGCTTCTCAGCGAGGCCATCCGCAAGGTCATGGCCGGCGAAACCTGGATCGACCAGCGCTCGATCCGCGCCCTGGTTCAGGCTGTCGAGAAGACCGGCGAACCGGAGGGCCGCAAACAGCTCAGCGGGCGCGAGCGCTCAGTGCTCAAGGGCGTCTTCGAAGGCCTCACCAACAAGGAGATCGCCCAGCAGTTGGACATCTCCGAAGCGTCAGTGAAATCCGCCCTCCAGCAGCTCTTCATGAAGACCTCGGTCCGCACCCGCAGCCAGTTGGTGCGCGTCGCCCTGGAAGAGTACGGAGCCGCCTGGGGCTTGCGGCCCTGATGGCCCGTACCAGCACTGGCAGCACCGAACCGCGAGCGTGAGCGAGCGGACCGCTCTTTCCTAGTAGGCCCACCGCCAGAGATTGGCGCCCACGGTATATCCCGCGCCCACGGCCGCGAACAGCACCAGGTCGCCCTTCTTGATCTTGCCCGCCTGGATCGCATCGCGCGTCGCCAGCGGCAGCGTGGCCGAAGTGGTGTTGCCGTAGCGGTCGATGTTGATGATGACCTTCTCGCAGTCGATGCCCAGCCGCTCGGCGCAGGCCGTGATGATGCGGCGATTGGCCTGGTGCGGAATCAGCACCGCGATGTCGTTGGCGCTGACGTTGTTTCTGGCGAGCAGGTCGCGGCACACTTCATACATGCGGCGCACGGCGAACTTGAACACCTGCTGGCCTTCCTGGTGAACGAAGTGCTGCCGCTTCTCGACCGTCTCGAGGGAAGCGGGCAGCCGGCTACCGCCCGCGGGCATGTTGAGGAACGGGCCGCCCGAGCCGTCGATCTCGTTCATGAAGTCGATGAACCCCAGCGAATCGTCGTCTGAGGGCTCCACCACGAATGCGCCCGCGCCGTCGCCGAATAGGATGCAGGTGGAGCGGTCCGTGTAGTCGATGATGCGCGACATAGTGTCGGCGCCGATCACCAGCACCTTGCGGTGCGTTCCCGCGGCCACCAGGTGCGCCGCCGTCGTCAGGCCGTACAGGAAGCTCGAGCAGGCCGCGCTGAGGTCGAAGCCCCACGCGCCCTTGGCCCCCAGCCGATGCTGCACCAGGCAGGCGGTGGCGGGAAACAGCATATCGGGAGTGACCGTGCACACCAGGATGGCATCCAGATCGGTGGCCGGGATGCCGCGTTCGGCCAGGGCGATCTGGGCCGCTTCGAAGGCCATGTCGGAAGTCGCCACCTCAGGCGCGGCGATGTGCCGCTCCACGATTCCGGTCCGCTCCATGATCCACTGATTGTTGGTCGCGACCATCTTCTCGAGATCGAAGTTGGTCAGCACCCGCGGCGGCACGTAGCAACCGAGGGCGCTGATTTTAGCTCTAGGCACGGATCCTCCCCTTTTTCGTTCGGGCCCCCTCCGCGACCCGCGCGGAAAACGAAGCCTAACTTGTTATGTTAACCCGATCCTCCCCCGCCCTTCCCTGCCCCTCCTCTCCTGTCTCCTGACTCCTGTCTCCCTCGCCTCCCTGAAGTTCCTTCCCCGCCCCGCCGATAGAGCGAAAGGCGATGGACTACTACGAAGAGCTCGGCGTGCACCGCGTGGCCGAAGTGGAGGAGATCCGCCACGCCTGGCGTAACCTGGCGCGCCTGCTCCATCCCGATCAACAGCAGGAGGAAGGTCTGCGCCTGCTCGCGGAAAAGCAGATGAAGCGGCTCAACGAGATCTGCGCGGTGCTTACCGATCCGGTCGAGCGCCTCCGCTACGATCGGTCCCTGATCGGCGCTTTGCCGCCGCCGCCCCCGCGAGCCGGGCTCCGCCCAAACTGGACGCTCGCCGCCGCACTGGCCGTCATTGCCGTCGCAGCCGCCGTACTCTACCCCCGGCGCACCCCGCCCCACACGCCGTCCCTTGAACCCGCTGGCGTCGCCGGCCAAGCGGCGGTCTCCACGCCCGCGCCCGTTCGGCGTCACGCCAGGCGCCGCGGCGACGCTCCGGCGCCCTTCGAGCGTCGGCAGGAGCCTGTCCCCGCGAAGGCCCTGACGGTCTCAGTGGAACCGCCGCCCGAGATCACCGCAACCAGCCTCGATCCGCTTCCTCCTCCCGATCTCCCGCCCACCACCCTGGTCC
>DATNLV010000562.1:0-5262 GCA_035602665.1 Bryobacteraceae bacterium
CTTTCCTGCTGGTCTTGCTCCTAGCGTCGTGCGCGCAGGCGGCGGTATGGCCGGACCAGGTCGGCGAGTACAAGAAGTCCTCTTCCAAGCCGGTGGTGCTCGAGGATCGGGCGCTTTGGGATGAATACGGCCTGAAGCAGAGCGAGCAGGCCGAATATACGGCCGGGGCGAAGCACTTCAAGGGCACGGCCTACGGGTTTCAGGACCCGACGGGTGCCTTCGGCGCCTTCGAGTGGCAGCGTCCGGCGGGGTCCAAACCCTCCAGGCTGGGCGACATCGCCGCCGAGGCCGGCGATGGCGTCTGGTTCCTGTTCGGCAACTACCTGTTCCGTCTGGACGGCTGGAAGCCGCCGCAGTCCGACGATCTGGTCGATGTCTTGGGGCGTCTGCCGGGCTTGGACCGGAGCGCGCTGCCTACGGTCCACCTGCCTGAGCGGGGGCTCGCGGCGGGCTCTGAGCGGTACGTCATCGGTCCGGTGGGCCTCGAGCAGTTCGAAAAAGGGGTGCAGCCGGCGGTGGCGGCGTTCAGTCTCGGCGCGGAAGTCGAGATAGGTCAATACGATACGAAGGCTGGAAGGATGCGGTTGGCGGTCTTCTCGTATCCCACTCCGCAGATCGCGATCCAGCAGGTGAGGCTGTTCCAAGGCCTCCCCGGGGCCATGGCCAAGCGCGCGGGGCCTATGGTGGCCGTCATTCTATCCCCACAGGAGCCCAATGCTGCCGAGCGGCTTCTGGCCCTGGTCAGGTACAACGGGATTGTAACCGAGGCTGATCGGCCCCCCAGCGCGAAGGACAACGTCGCCGAGCTGCTGATAACCATTTTCACGCTGACGGGTATCCTTTTGGTGCTCTGTTTGGTGGCCGGACTGGCGGTTGCGGTCCTTCGGAGGCTCGGCTGGGGCACTTCGGGCGACCCAATGACGCTATTGCACCTGGACGATCACCAGAGCGAGTCTTCCCAACCATAACATCCGCTTTTTGTTTCGATTGCAACAGATCCGCAGGTTCTGCACAGGGTCTTGAACAGCCTTTTGCACAGGTTGAGGAAAACTGCGCGCGTCGCTAAGCCCATGTATGGCAGCGCTTTGGAGGGAACATCTGAGGGGAAGCTTTTTTCCTTGATTTGGGGGCGTGGCTGAAATAAGATCCAATCACCAACAGGTTTTGGCGGTTGCGTTTCCGTCGAACCGGTTCTCCCATTGAACATCACCCTGTGAGAACAGGGGGACGTACCATAAATGCCTGCCTCCTTTCCGGGGGCGGGCATTTCTGTCTCAGGGATCGGCTGGGGCCCCAAAAACACCGTTTATTCCTGCATCCTACCGTTGGCTGCGCGAATCTTGACTACTTAGTACAGATTCGCTAAACTGACAGTGAACTCTCAAATCGGGTCCGCTGTCTTAAGGAGATTGGATGAGCACAGCCGCCAACGAGATCCAAGCCTTTACCGAGCAGGAATACAAGTACGGTTTCGTCACCGACATCGAGACCGACTCGGTGCCTGCCGGCCTCAACGAGGACGTCATCCGCCTGATTTCGGCCAAGAAACAAGAGCCGCAATTCATGCTGGAGTGGCGCCTGAAGGCCTACCGCAATTGGGTGAAGATGCGGGAGCCGGACTGGGCGAATGTGCGCTATCCGGCGATCGACTACCAGGGCATCGTCTACTACTCGGCTCCCAAGGGCGCCGGTGGAAACGAGGCCAAGAGCCTTGCGGACGTCGATCCGGAGCTGCTGCGCACCTACGAGAAGCTGGGCATCCCGCTCAAGGAGCAGGCCATGTTCGCGGGGGTTGCCGTGGACGCCGTCTTCGACAGCGTTTCCGTGGCCACCACGTTCAAGCACAAGCTGAGCGAGATGGGCATTATCTTCTGCTCTTTTTCGGAAGCTGTGCGCGAGCATCCCGAACTGGTGGAGAAATACCTGGGCTCGGTGGTTCCGTACACGGATAACTTCTTCGCCGCTTTGAACTCGGCGGTCTTCAGCGACGGCTCGTTCTGCTATGTGCCCAAGGGCGTACGGTGCCCCATGGAGCTCTCGACTTACTTCCGCATCAACGCCAAGGACACCGGCCAGTTCGAGCGCACGCTCATCATTGCCGATGAGGGCGCTTACGTCAGTTACCTCGAAGGCTGCACGGCGCCGATCCGCGACACGAATCAGTTACACGCAGCGGTAGTCGAGCTGGTGGCGCATGACAACGCGCAGATCAAGTACTCGACCGTGCAGAACTGGTATCCCGGAGATAAGCAGGGCAAGGGCGGAATCTATAACTTCGTGACCAAGCGCGGTAAGTGCGCCGGCGTGAATTCGAAGATCTCGTGGACACAGTTAGAGACCGGCTCGGCAATTACCTGGAAATATCCGTCCTGCATTCTGATGGGCGATAACTCCGTGGGCGAATTCTACTCCGTGGCGGTCGCCAACAATTACCAGCAGGCCGACACCGGCACTAAGATGATCCACATCGGGAAGAACACACGCAGCACGATCGTCTCGAAAGGCATCTCCGCCGGGCATGGGCAGAACAGCTACCGCGGGATGGTGAAGATCCTGCCGGGCGCCGAGAACGCGCGCAATTACTCGCAGTGCGACTCGATGCTGCTGGGCAATAAGTGCGGCGCGCACACGTTCCCTTATCTCGAAGTGAAGAACCACTCGGCGCAGGTGGAACACGAGGCGTCGGTGTCGCGCATCGGCGAGGACCAGATTTTCTACTGCCGCCAGCGCGGCATTTCGACCGAGGACGCCGTCTCGATGATCGTCAACGGATTCTGCAAGCAGGTGTTCAAAGAGCTGCCGATGGAGTTCGCGGTCGAAGCGCAACGGCTGTTGAACGTGAGTTTGGAAGGAAGCGTGGGGTAACCGCCGGTTACGGAGCCGCGACCGCGAGGGAGCGGACACATTGAGGATTGAATGCTCCTAGAGATCAAGAACCTTCAAGCACGAGTAGCTGATAAACCGATTCTGAAAGGCATAGACCTCCAGGTGGACGCCGGTCAGGTGCACGCTATCATGGGGCCCAATGGCTCCGGTAAGAGCACGCTGGCTGGGGTATTGGCCGGCCGCGAAGTCTACGCGGTGACAGGCGGCGAGGTCCTCTATGATGGCGCGGACCTGCTTGCCATGAAGCCCGAGGAGCGAGCGAGCGCGGGCGTCTTCATGGCGTTCCAGTATCCGGTCGAAATTCCGGGCGTGAGTAACATGTACTTCCTGCGGGCCGCGCTGAACGCGCAGAGGAAATACCGCGGGCTCGAAGAACTCGACGCCATGGACTTCCTGGCGCTGGTGAAGGACAAGGCGAAGCTGCTGGGCCTGGACGAGACGCTGCTGTCGCGTCCGGTCAACGAAGGCTTCTCCGGCGGCGAGAAGAAGCGCAACGAGATTTTCCAGATGGCCGTGCTGGAGCCGCGCCTGGCGATTCTGGACGAGACCGATTCCGGCCTGGACATCGACGCGCTGAAGGCCGTGGCGGCGGGCATCAATGCCATGCGCTCTCCCGATCGCGGAATGATCGTGGTCACGCACTATCAGCGGCTGCTGAGCTACGTGGTGCCCGATTTCGTTCACGTGATGCACAACGGGCGCATCGTCCGCTCGGGCGGCAAGGATCTGGCGCTCGAACTCGAACGGCTCGGGTACGCCTGGCTCGAAGAGCAGGCGGCGGTGGGGTCCTAAAATGTCGGCGAGCGTGATACCAGCGAGGGAGCACGAGGACGCCTACCTGGCGGCATTCGCCAGCGCCAGCCTCCCGGGCGGCGCGCGTCTGCGCCGCACGCGGCAGGCGGCGATCGAGCGCTTCAGCGGGCTCGGATTCCCCACCACACATAACGAGGCTTGGAAATACACCAACTTGGCGCCGTTTCTGAAGACGCCGTACCAGCCGGCGCCGCCCACCGGATTCAGCCGAGAGCTTCCGGCGGCGAGCCCTGGCGCTACGCGGCTGGTCTTTGTCAACGGCCGGTTCGCGCCGGAACTCTCCAAAACGCAGACGCTCGCGGGCGTGAAGATCTCGCGTTTCCAGGAAGCATTCACGCGGCGCTCCATTGTGGACCGCATCGGTGCCACAGCCGTGTTCGACACCAACGCGATGGTAGCGCTGAACACGGCCATGTTCGAGGACGGCGCGCTGATAGAAATCGCGGACGGCGCGGTGCTCGACGCACCCGTCGAGCTGCTGTTCGTCGCGACCGCGGACGGGTCGGTCGCCTATCCGCGCAACCTTATTATTGCGGGTCGCGAAAGCCAGGCGCGGATCGTCGAGACCTATCTCGGCTCGGACGCCGCGGGCTATTTCACCGCCGCTGTCACAGAGGCACTGGTGGCCGACGGAGCCGTGATCGAGCACTACAAGCTCCAGGAAGAAAGCGAAGCGGCGCTGCATTTCGGCATGCTGGCCGTGCGCCAGGGAGCGAGCAGCAACTTCGTCTCGCACAACATCGCCTTCGGCGGGGCGCTCGTCCGCAACGAGATCGCCGTGGTGCTGGAGGGCGAGGGCGCGGACTGCAACCTGAACGGCCTCTACGTCACCGGCGGCCGGCAGCACGTGGACAACTACACCACGCTCGACCACGCGCAGCCGCACACCACGAGCCACGAACTCTATAAGGGCGTGCTCGACGGCGCAAGCCAGGCGGTCTTTCACGGCCGCATCATCGTCCGTCCCGAGGCGCAGAAAACGGACGCCATACAGCGCAACAAGAACCTGCTGCTCTCCGACGGCGCGGTGATCAACACGAAGCCGCAACTGGAAATCTACGCCGACGACGTGAAGTGCACGCACGGCGCTACGGTCGGCCAGGTCGATGCCGACGCCATTTTCTACCTGCGTTCTCGCGGCATTCCGCTCGAGGAAGCGCGCAGCCTCCTGACCTTTGCCTTCACGAGCCAGATGATCAGCTCGATGAAGGTGGAATCGGTTCGCGAGCGGCTGGGCCCGCTGCTCCTGAGGCGCCTGGCGGGAGGCGGTGCATGAGCGCCAACGCGATGCCCAGGACCACTGCCGGCTTCGACGTGGCGCGCATCCGTCGCGACTTTCCCATCCTGAGCGAGCGCGCCTACGGCAAGCCGCTGGTGTATCTGGATAACGCGGCCACTTCTCAGAAGCCGCGCGCCGTGATCGACGGGCTGGTGCGTTATTACACTACCGAGAACGCCAACGTGCATCGCGGCGTCCACCTGCTGAGCGAGCGTTCGACGGCGTCCTATGAGGATGCGCGGCGCACCGTTCAGACCTTCCTGAACGCTTCCTCGGTGCGCGAG
>DATNLV010000547.1:0-2263 GCA_035602665.1 Bryobacteraceae bacterium
TGCATCCCGATAAAGTCCGGCATGCGGAAACGCTCGCGAGCGCGATCGAGGCCACCCACGAACTGCGCGCCGACGCGATGCCTGGAACGAAGATCGGATTGGCCTGGCTGTTCGAGACCAGTACGGGCCTGTTCTGGCACAACGGGGCAACGGGCGGATACAGCAGTTATGCCGTTTTCAATCCGAAGGAAGACTACGCCGTAGTGGTGCTCTTCAATACGACGATCAGCGCAAACGGAAGCTTCGCGGACCGTTTGGGACAGCACGTCGCGGAGCGCCTGAGCGGAAGGCCTGCCGTCGCGCTTCACGACTAGCGGTCCGCTCGCTCACGCTCGCGGTTCGGTGCTGTGGCCTGGATGGTTACAGTAAACTGGGGGCGATGTTCATCGGTCATATAGCGGTGGGGCTCGCGGCCAAGCGGGTCGCGCCTAAAACGTCTCTAGGGCTGCTGGTGGCCGCGCCGCTGGCGCTTGACCTGCTCTGGCCCATTCTCGTGCTGGCGGGCGTCGAACGGGTGCGCATCGATCCCGGCAACACAGCGTTCACGCCGCTCGCGTTCACATCCTATCCGTGGTCGCACAGCCTGCTGATGTCGCTGGTGTGGAGCGTGCTGGCTGGCGCGGCGTACTGGCTATGGCGACACTACCGCGCGGGCGCGCTGGTCCTGGCGGCGGGCGTCTTCAGCCACTGGGTGCTGGATGCGGTCTCGCACCGGCCCGACCTGCCGCTGTACCCCGGAAGCTCCACGATGGTCGGCCTGGGGTTGTGGAATTCGGTTCCTGCGACGCTGGTGGTGGAGTGCGCGATCTTCGCCGCCGGGGTGTGGCTCTACGCCAGCCGGACGAAGTCCAACGACCGCGTGGGTACGTATGGGTTCTGGGCCTTCGTGGTGTTTCTGGCGGTCGTGTACGCGATCAACGTTTTCGGACCGGCGCCGCCCTCGGTGCGCGCGATCGGCTTCGCCGGCCTAGCCCTGTGGCTGCTGCCGGTATGGGCGTGGTGGTTCGACACGCACCGCACCTCGCTGTTGCGCGCGTGAGGGCCCGCGCCAGGCGGCAATAGCTCCGAGGCGGCAGGCCGCACCTCACCCTGTGTCCATTTCCGGTACGGGAAGTCCCATCAGCGGACATCGGCCGCTGCCCGAGTCTGGCGCGCACTCCGGACTGGCGCAAAATGCCCTATTGGCAGAGCGATTGCATCGTGCGTAGGCATGTTACTGGTGCAACGAGCTACGTTTCTGTTTGCGGCAGCCGTGTTCGCCCAGGCGGCCGAGCCCGCCGCCGCGCGCTGGGATGGCACGCTTCAGCTCCCCGGCAAGGAGTACAGGCTGGTGATCGATCTTGCCCAAAACGCCCAGGGACAATGGATCGGTTCCGCCATTGTTCCGAACCTCGGCGTCAAGGGTGCGCCTCTCTCGGACATCACGGTGACCGGCTCCGCCATATCGTTCGCCGTCAAGGGTGTGCTGGGTGACGTCAAGATCCGAGGCAATCTCGGCGCCAACGGCGGCTTCTCCGGCACGTTCGAGCAGGGCGGGAATCGGGCGCCCTTCGCGCTCGAAAACGCCGGGCCTCCGCAGGTGGAACTGCCGAGACAAAGCACGGCCGTCGCCAAGGAGATGGAGGGCGATTGGGAGGGCGACATGATGTTTATCGACCACAACGTTCATGTGCGGCTCTCGCTCGCCAACCAGGCGGAGGGCCGGGCAACCGGCAAGCTGTTCCTGAAGGGCCGGCGTGAAGTGAACCTCGACGTCGCGATGGTGACCCAGGAATCCGACCTGCTGACTCTGGAAGTTCCCGAGGCTTCCCTCGTCTACGACGGCCGGTTGCGCGGCGGCGAAATCAGCGGGACCTGGCAGCAGGGGCCGTACGAGTTCGCCCTGGTGCTGCACCGCGCGGCGAAGTCCTGAGGAGGAGGAACCCTGCCATGCGTCCCATCTTGATCGGTCTGACATTCGCGGCGCTGTGCTCCGGACAGGCGATGTTCCGGGGAGATGCCGCCCACTCCGGCGTTTATGCGGACGCCGGCCCCCGGCAGTTGCACGGAGTGAAGTGGAGATTCGCTACGGGCGACCGGCTGGTTTCCTCGCCGGTGTTCTCAGATGGCGTTCTCTACTTCGGCGGCGACGATGACAATGTCTATGCGGTCGACGCAGCGAGCGGGCGGCAGAAGTGGAAATTCGCCACGCGCGGCCCGGTGCCCTGCACTCCGGCCGTGGTGGCGGGCCTGCTCTATTTCGGCAGCTACGACGGCCATTTCT
>DATNLV010000558.1:0-9443 GCA_035602665.1 Bryobacteraceae bacterium
CGCATCCCGAAGTTGGCCGGGTCCAGGTCCAGGGCGCGGCGGAACTCGGGGGCGTACGGACAGCGTTGCGGCGCGAGTTCCCGAGCCTGCTCCGCCACCCAGGGCTCTGACCCGCGAGCCGCCGCGATCAGCGCCGCGCGGGAGTCTTCAACACGGCCGGCATCCTGCCAGGCTCGAGCCAGGTCGAGCAGCAGCTGCCGCTCACCGGGCCGCAGCTCCCAGGCCGCCATATAATGCTGGGCCGCGAGCGCCGGGTCGTCATGCCCTTCCGCCAGCCGCGCCAGTTCCAGATGCGCGCTGAAGTCCTGCGGCGACTTCTCGACCACGGCGGACCAGCGGGCAATGCCCTCCACCAGCGGCCGGTCGATGTTCTCGAAGGCCTGCGCGGCAACGACGCGTGCCTCGGGGCTGCCGGTCGTGCGAATCCGGTCGAAGGTGCGGCGCGCTTCCGCGGTTTTCCTGGTTTCGTAGCACAGGAAGGCGTACTCGAGCGCGATGCGCTCCGCGGCGGGATCCACACGAAGCGCGGCGGCGAACTGGTCGCGCGCGGCTTCGTTCTCGCCGGCCTTCAGATAGGTATAGCCCAGGTCCTGGCGCAGGGTCGCGTTGGCGGGCGCGTGCTCGATCGCCTCTCGGAACAAGGGGATGGCGGCGTCGTAGTCCTTGGCGCGAAGAGCGTCATAGGCGCGTGCGGCGGGCTCCGGCGCCTGGGCGCGCGCCAGGGGCAGCAGACAGATTGCGAGGACGGCCACCCGGAATCTCACGTCAAGGTAGTGGGCCGGGCAGGGAGATTCTCGCGCGTAGGTTTGAGCCTGCTACAATAAGGGTCTTCGAGCACCCGATGCCCTTCCTGGAGAATCAGTTTGAGAAGAACGTCCTCGTGACGTCCGTGGACTACGTCTTCAACTGGGCCCGCGAGTCCTCCCTGTGGCCGCTTACCTTCGGGCTAGCCTGCTGCGCTATAGAGATGATAGCCGCCAGCGGCGCCCCCCGGTTCGACATCGCGCGTTTTGGAGCCGAAGTCTTCCGGCCCAGCCCCCGGCAATCGGACCTGATGATCGTCGCCGGCACGGTCACTCTGAAGATGGGGCCCGTCATCAAGCGCCTGTACGACCAGATGGCCGATCCCAAATGGGTGATTTCGATGGGCGCCTGCTCGAGCGTCGGCGGACCGTTCAACACCTACTCCGTCCTGCAGGGTGTGGACAAGATCATTCCCGTGGACGTCTACGTCACCGGTTGCCCGCCCCGCCCCGAGAACCTGTTCTACGGGCTTCTCAAGCTCCAGGACAAGATCAGCGGGATGACCACGCTGACCCGGCGGCCCACCGAGGTGCGGCTGGACGAATCCATGCTCGAGGACTTCAAGAAGCAGGTCATGATCGCGCAGATGAAGACCGCGTAATTCCCGCCTGATGTTCTACAAAGACGAGGGCCAGATTTACCGGGTTGAGGAGCTGGAGCGCCTGTCGTGGCTGGACCACGGCTTTGGCACCCGTCTGGCCGGCTCCTGGACTCCCAGGCCGCCCGTATGGGTCCGGCAGATTCACTCGGCCCGCTGTGTTTCGGCGGACGGCGCCGCCGGCTGCCTGGGCGAGGCGGATTGCCTGGTCACCAACACAGCCGGCCGCTACCTGACCATTCGCACCGCCGACTGCATGCCCGTCCTGCTAGTGGACGAAAGCCGTCGGGCGGTCGCCGCGGTCCACGCCGGATGGCGCGGCACCGCGCAAGCGATTGCAGCGGCTGCGGTTCAGTCTCTGGGCGAACGGTTCGGCAGCCGTCCCCAGGACCTGCTGGCCGCGATTGGGCCGGGCATCTGCGCGAGCTGCTACGAAGTGGGGCCGGAGGTGGCCAGCCAATTCGGTCTGACGGGCCGTGCAAAGCTGGACCTGGCCGGGATCAACCGCAGTCAGCTCATTGCCGCCGGGCTCGACCCCTCGCGAATCTTCGCGAATGCGCCGTGCACTTCCTGCCGGCCCGGCGAGTTTCACTCCTGGCGGCGCGACCACGTCAAGACCGGACGCATGGTCTCCGCCGTCGCGATCCGCGGCTGAAAACACGGAGGGCGCGAGCGTGAGCCCGCGCCCCCTGACAGCCGGTCCTGTGCGGTCTAGGCCGCGTTCATCAGCAACCCTTCCAGGGTCGCGGTGGCGTCCTGCTCGTGGCGGTCGGCAGCTTCCTGGCACCGTATGCAGAATGGTGCCCACGGAACCGCTGCCAGCCGCTTCGGGCTGATATCTTCTTCACAGTGCGCGCACACCCCGAAGGAGCCCTCATCGATGCGCCTCAGAGCAGCCCGCACATTCCGCAGCAGGTTGGACTCCCGGTCCAGGTTGCGGATTGCCAGCTCGCGCTCGGCCGCGCGAGTCACTTCATCGATCGCATCCGGGCTTTTCTCGATGGCAATCTCATCCCGCCGCTTCAAGACGTCGGCCAGTTCGGCCTGCTTTGCTTCCAGGATCTGTTTGAACTTGCTCAACTCAGTCTTGGTCATCGCCTCTCCCCCTCCTCGCTAACATTAAACATGCTTAATAGTGCCTTGTGTTATTAGACAGTATTAATCAAACCGTCGCCGTTGTCCAGCACAAAATAACGGCTACCGTTCGTAGACGCAATCTGAGCCAAAAAGTTCCACGAAACCTGCGCGTCAAGAGCTAAGATCCAGGCCGCAGTCCGATCCCAGGTTCCAACCCTACTCGCCCTGGTCATCTCTCTCATACCAACAACAGATTCAAGCCGAGCAATTTCGGTTCCAGAATTTTTTCTATGCGGCTCAAAGCCGCAAGCCCTTATTGGACGCGTTACTTCCCTGAAAGTTCCCAAGACGCCCGACTTTTTTCAGAGCGCCCTAGTCTACGCCACAACGGGCCTCAACCGCAACCTTTAGCTCTCAAACACAGACCTTCATATCGGCAGATTCACGCCCAGCATGAGCCCGGCCGACCAATTACCAGGCGAAGCGCCTCCAAAGCGCCGGATATGTAGTATCTACGCATCACCGGGATTCTCGCCCGAAGAATCTGGCCCGAACTGGCGCAGAGGTGGGGCAGGCGTCCACGCCTGCAGCGGGTCCCGAGACCCGCTCCGGCTCGCTGCCTACTTACTGGGAAGCAGTGAGATGGTGGTGGCGACCAGCCCCAGCTCCCGGGCCTCCACTTCGCCGGCCCGGAGGAATTTGTCCGTGCTGAAAGACACCTTCACGGGAGCAGTTCCGCTGAACGCCTGGGCGGGAACGTCCGCCTTATAGACATAGACTCCCGCCGCCGTGTACGTGGTAGGAGGCAGCGCCGTGCCGCCGACTGAGGCTGACAAGGTCACCGCCTGACGCCGATCGATGACGGGATTCGGCAGCGTGAACCGGAGTTCCAGTCTTGCTCCGGTCGCCGCGGCTCCCTGCGGCGGCATCAGCCGCACCGAGAACTCGTGCCGGGTCCAACGCCAGGAGTTGTTCTCGACCTGATAGAAACCGTCCAGGAGCTGGCGCTCCGCCCGTGGCGACGCCACCGCGATGGCGCTCAATAGCGGGAGGTTCTCCTCCTGCGCCTCCTGTTGGTTCTTGCAACCCAAGCCCGCGGCGAACAAGGTGGCGGCAGCCGCCACAACAATCCAAGGCTTCCTCGATCTATGCATTATGTCCCTCGATCCGGTTGATGACCGCGCTCAGACCCCGCGCGAGGTTCCAGCTTCGGTTTAGTCAGAGAAATTGGATGTTAGCATAGTACGTTATGCCGCGACAAAACGCCCTGGCCAATCGTGTTGCGCTCTCCGCGGTCGTCGTTGTCGCCGCTCTTCCGCTGCTCTATTTGGCCGTCACCCAACGCATCGAGTTCGACGGCTATTGGAACGCTTTCGTCGCCATACAGGACAAGTGGAAGAAGTTCCTCGCGGAATACCACGCCAACCCGCACCCTCCCCTCTATTACCTCGTGCTCCGGGCGAGCCTCTGGTTCGGAAGGTCGCATCTGGCGTATCGGGCCCCTTCCGTGCTGGCGGGCCTCGCGAGCGTGTACCTGGTGGGTTCGGCGGCCTCGAGGCTGGCACGTTCTTTCCTGTGGGGCCTGCTGGCGGCGCTGGCTTACGGCCTGGCGATCCCATCGATTGTGGTGGCCCTCGAAGTGCGCGGCTACATGCTGTGCACGTTCTTCATCCTGCTCTCTTACTGTTTCCTTCTTGATGTGCTTACTCGCGAAGGACCAGCCGGAACTACCAAACTCCGTATCGCCTTTGCGGCAACCGCTGCGCTGGCATGTCTTGCGGACTACTACTCATTTTTCTACGTCGCGGCCGTCTTTGGGATCGCCGTCATACTCGCTGTTCTCCGGCCGTCCGGCTCCCGCGGCAAGGCCCTGCTGCGAGAAGCCGTGACCTTCGCCCCGGTGCTCGCCGTGATGGCGTTTCTCTTCCGCACAAACGCCAGGGAAAATGCGCGGGTTTGGGGACACCTGCGGCCCTTCTATTACGGCCAGACTGCTGGGGAGTCGCGCGGCGGGTTCGTTCTTCGCAACTTGCAGAACGATTTCAACCTGTTCTTCCCCTGGAAGGTGGAGAACCAGACAGCGTTCCTGGCGATTCTGGCCGGCTTGCTGGTGGCAGGCGGCGCCACGCTCTGGCTGATGCGCCGGCTGAAGGAGCCGAAGAACCTGCCCGCGGCCGTCACGGTAGTTGCCACCGCTGTGATGACGATGGAGCTAATGCTGGTCGGCCTGCGGGACAAGTACCCCTTTGGCGGCGACCTGCGGCACCAGTTCCTGTTGTTTCCGTTCCTGATTCTCTGTGCTATTGCCCTACTGGACCGTGTTGCCGCCGCCGTTCCGCGGCCTGTGGCATGGGCTCTGGCCGGGATTCTCACCGTCTCAATCGCGGTGGTCGGCTACGAGAGATTCGAGGCCTACCCGAGGGTACCGGAGATCCTCATGTCCGGGCAGATGGCGAAGTTCAACCAGTTGTTTCCGGCTCCAGCCGCGGTGTATGTCGACAGCTACAATCTGTATTGGTTCTTCATGCACCACGACGACTGGAAGTGGGAATCGGAGGGTCCGGCCCGCCTCGCGCCTGGCATCGAGGTTTACCGCCTCACCCGCGGAGATCGGCGGATGCTGGTGTTCGAGGATACGAAGCGTTGGGTTCTCGAACTCGACGATGCCAGCCTTTACGCCGATCTCACGGCGTCCATGCGCTCGGAGTCTCTGGATGCGGTTGACGTTTTTCGCATTGCGCAGCAGGATCAGCCGCAAACGACCGAGGAAATCGCGGAATCCCGCAAGCTGGCTACCACCATGGCCGCCACACATGGCGTGTGCCTCCAACCGCTTTCGATCTACGGCTCGGACGAGTTTGGAGAAGTGCGGGCCGGAGCGTGCGATGGAGGGGAGATCACAGCGGACGTTGGTTCGTTGCACTAAGGACTGTGCTTACTGACCGGAGATAAATCCGTCTACGGTCACGTCGTAGCCCTCCGATTCGGGCCTCCTGCCACCCAGCGCGCGGACAGTCAAAGCGTGCACGCCCGGCTTGAGATTGTCGAAAGTGACTCTCGATCGCCACTCAATGGCGGGTGCATAGAGGTCGAGAATTCGACGTTTGGCGCCATCGATGTCGACTTCCGCCATACCGCTCCTGAAGGTCCTGGCGAATAGGTAAGTCACGCTCGCGCCATTGAATCGGAAGGTTGCCTCCGCTCCGGCGGCATTCGCGGATGCAATGGTCCCGCCGCAAGCATCACCGAGTCCGGCCACCTTCCGCCATGCGCCCGCATACTGCACTGAAGGAGCCGTGTCGTCCACCAGCGCGGCGTCGCATGGCCCGGCAATCGTCTGCGGCGTATCGGAGAACCACCGTTCCTCAGCGCCTCGTTTGAGGCGACGGACGCTAAAGCCCCTGAAGGTGTACTCAGGCTCGGTATATTGCTTCAGGAACGCCGCGATGACCGGGGGTGGGGGAAACGGATTGTCTCCAGCAGGCGAAACGAAGAGCTTCACGCCCAGTTCCTGCGTCAGGCGCCCGTAGGCGGCCGGATAGGTCGCGCGGGTTGCCCGCGGCGCGTATGTCGGATCGTGCCAGCCCAGCACGTAAGGCTCAGCCCGCAAGCCTGCGATGCCACCGGTACCGAAGATGGCGACCGGCTCGCCCGGGTGACGCCGGTTCAGGTACTCGATCGCCTTGCGCTCCGGCATGACGTCCCCGAAATAGCGCTCGATCTCTACCCGTTTGAACGGGTCGACAAAAAACGAATTATGCCAATAACCCGAGGACGGGAGCAGGTAGACGTTCAAGGCCAATCCGATCAACAGTGTTGAGAGCGCCACGCGAAACAGCAATTGGCTCCAGGCGCGAATTCGAGCGAGACCGGCGGCGCCGGCAACCGTCAGCAACGGCAGAGCCGGGTAGATGTATCGCAGGTACGACAGCGTGTGAAAGGTGAGGACCCAAAACACGAGCGACGTGCCTAGGGCCAGCCATGCAAAATACCGTCGCTTGCCCCCGAGTGCCAGGAACCCAAGCGCCACAAGCAGCAAGTACTGCAGCCCAAGGGCGCCGTCGAAGCTTTCGAGGTACTGGTGGGAATGGTAGATGAGGTCGTATGGCGTGGACCAGTCCGTCGGCAACTGCCATCGGGGATCGACAAGAGGAGCTGTGGAGTCGAACCACGGCGACTTGAAGACCTGGTTCATATATGGAAAGGCCGGATTCCCTGTCCGCGCCCAGGCATACAAGTAGGCCGGGCCACCGAACACCAATACCAGGCATGCGGCCACGGCCGCCACGCGCGCGGCGTTTGGCAGGACCTTTCTACGCCTCCACAGTGCCCAAACCGCGAAAAGTGCGAAGGGTGCGAAAAACGCTGCCGTCCCGAACTTCGTCGCGAAGCCTCCGCCGATGAAGACGGCCGCTGCGTACAGCCAGCGTGGCTTGGCAGTCGCGTGGAAGCGCTCCAGCGCGACCACGGCTCCCAACAGCAGCGCCGCCCACAGATTCTCGGCGAACAGACTTCCGGTCTCCAATTGCACCAGCGGCGTCGAGGCGAACAAGCCGGCCAGCAGGACAGCCGGGCCGCACGAAAGATATCGTCTGCATGCGGTATAGACCAGGCTGGCGACCAGGCCGAAAAAGGCGAAGTTGAGCAGGCGCGCCGCAAACTCTCCACCCGGCAGAAAAACCGCGGTGAAGCACCAGTCCGCACCGAGGGGCGTGAGTGCCCACGTAAAATGGTGGAAATCAAAAGGCCAGTAGTGCTGGTATCCAACCCAAGACGGAACCATCAGGTGAACGGCAAGAGCGTCCACGCCCATTTCGGGCTTAGCAACAACCAGAAAGTGACAGATCAGAGGGAAGGCCCCCACCACCACCGCCCAATAGTCGGAACGCTGCGGCAATCTGAGCGGTCCGAACAACCGCACGGCATCGACCAGACAGAAGAGGGTCAGCCGCGGACGCAGCGTCAAGGGAATTACAAACGCCGCGAGATAGGTGGCAGCGTAATTGACCCGAAAGTGAACCGCGATACCCAGGATACCCATCCAGACGCTGATCCCCAGGAGTAACTGGAGGAGTCGCGATGCCGCATCAGCCTCCCCGCCGGCGGGCAGGAGCAGAGCGCCGGTGACGAAGCATGAGAAGAGGAAGAACAAAACGGCCGCCACCGGCATCGGCCCGAAAGCTGCCCCGAAAGCCACCAACAGTACGGCCGCCGTGACCGAAGCGAACCAGGCGCGTGCGGAGAGCAATAACACGACCGACCACGCTGCGTACCAGAGGGCGAGTAACTCGAGCCGCTTAAGTCCCACGGAAGTCCAGATAGGCTGCTTTAGCACGCCGGTTGAAAAGACTCCCCAGACTGAGATGAGCGTAACCGCGCAGTACACGATCCAGGCGGCGACCTTCGGAGTTCGGTGCAAGGTTCGCCTGGCTTCGTCTCCTTGCCCGGTGAAGACGAACTCGCGTTGCAGGACGAAGCTGACGACGAACAACAGTCCTTCGGCAAGCGGCTTGGCGAAGACTATGTTCATTCCGGCAGCCATCAGACCACGGATCATCGCATACGACACCAGCCCTTGCGCCAGGGCCACCAACAGGAATCTCGGAAACATGGCGCGATCGCGGCCCCGGGCCGGAAACACGGCATTCCGCACCGCCGTGTACTGGAAGGCTATGGCTACACACCGAGCCGCGAGCTGGGAAGTGGCGACGCTAGGCAGGTGCGTGTATACGAGGTAGAAGACCAGGTTGTCGAGCAGCGCGGTGAGGATGGAGACCCCGGTGAATCGGAGCAGAACGGCGTAGGTCTTCACGGAATCCAGCAGCGGGTTGAAGTGCGATGACTTATTGCCCGGTTCGTAGATCGTCTTGATCGGCTGCTCGCAGACGGACCAGCCGTTGTTCTTGGCCGTGAGGAGCATCTCCAGCTCGAACTCGTAACCCCGGGCAGAAATTCGAAGAAGATCGGGCATCAACCCACGCGGGATTCCGCGCAGACCTGTCTGCGTATCCAGCAGCTTCTGCCCGACCAGCAGGCGGAACGCAATCCGGGTAGCCGAGTTGCCTATTCTGCTTCTGAGCGGAACGGGGCCGTCGAACATCCGCGCGCCGAGCACCAGGCGGTCAGGGTTGTGGACCAGAGTGCGAGCGACGTTCAGTATGTCGTCGGGATGGTGCTGACCGTCGGCATCGGCGGTTACGACGCCAATACACTGCGGCAATTCGGCGTGCACGTAACTCATGCCGGTCTTGAGTGCTGCGCCTTTGCCGAGGTTCACCCCATGGCGCAGAAGATGCACTTTCGGGAACTGCCGTGCTTCCTGGAAAATCGGCTCCCACTCTGGTCCGCTACCATCGTTAACCAGGACGATCGCCTCCACGTCGGAGCGCGACAGGGCATCGACCAGCTCCAGCAACGGTTTTCCGGGCCGTAGGGCCGGGATCAGGACCGCAATGTGCATGACCACGTGACGTCGCAAGAACAGGCTAAAAGAACTAAGCCCGACACAGCCGACGCCACTAGGTCGCGCTCTAATTTCATGACTTTCTGGGCAGTATACCACGCCGATCCAAGTCTAACCCGCACTTCGAATCACCTAAGCAGTTCACGGGCTCTCTCTGCCCCGCCATCGTGATCCGGACGCGGATGTTCCCCGCCCGACGACGGGGCGAGGTCGATCTCACCCTCCACGCGAGGGAAACTCAGGGGGACTCGCCCAGAATGAGTTGGGCCAGTTTTCGCGTTTTACAGGCTGAGCTCCAGATAATGGCCGACAATGCGGAGAGCCCGGCTCGTCAGCGCGCCGAAGAACACGATCGCCAGCACTGGTCGTATACCGAGCATTCCAAGCCTACCCGCGGGTACCGGAGGTTCTCATGTCCGAGCAAATGGCAAGGTTCAACCACCTGTTTCCGCCTCCAGCAGCGGTGTATGTCGGCCGGTACAATATGTACTGGTTCCTCAT
>DATNLV010000564.1:0-2891 GCA_035602665.1 Bryobacteraceae bacterium
ATCCCCACGCTCGCGCCTTGGCCTCGTCTCCACTCTCCAGGGTCAC
The DNA here is from genome assembly GCA_035602665.1 of Bryobacteraceae bacterium. Taxonomy (GTDB): domain Bacteria; phylum Acidobacteriota; class Terriglobia; order Bryobacterales; family Bryobacteraceae; genus DASWZN01. The sequence continues at coordinate 47 of DATNLV010000564.1, forward strand.
AGAGTGCTCTTTGGCGGCGCATAATCTCACCAAAATGGGTCCCCACTAGTACTTTTTCGATTCATCGTTGGTACGCTACAGTACCAGATTTTGGCTGTAACATGCTGTATGTGTTGATGTTATTTGCTATGATCCGACTTCGAGCAAATTATTCACGTTCGCGTGGGGGTCCTAGTTTATGAGCAGTCGGATTGTCGTTCTCTTCATGATGCTGTTTTTGGGGTGCGGCTTGCTTTCGGCCGACACGATAACTGTCACCGGTGTTGACAACACGCGCGGGGTCACGAGCCTCCTGTGGATCGACGAGCACGGGACGCCGACAAACGTTTACTACGCCGGAGTGATCAACCTCCTTCTCAACCAAACCTTTCAACGGGATTCGCTGTGCGCGCAGTTGTTTGTGGACATCGGACTCTCGACCTACAACACAACCGTCATGACCCCCTACGCCGCCGAGGCGGAGTTCGGCAGGAACCTGGAACAAGCCGCATGGCTGGTGCACAAGGAGCTGCCGTTGGTGACGACAGCCGACGAGGGGGCGGGGCTCCAGCTTGCCATCTGGGACATCGTAGAGGATGGAGGAGACGGACTGACCCAAGGGAACGTGAAGGCTTCCACGGATCCTTCCAACCCCACAGACCCAACCATACTCGGCCTGGCGGAAGCGTATGAAAAGGAATCCGTGGGCGAGGGCTCCAACCTGGCCTTCGTATACGTCAACACCTCCTTTGGCGGCGTCCCGGCCCAGATGCTCATCGGACCCGAGTTCGGGAGTGGGCCGGTACCGACTCCGGAGCCGTCCACGTTGGGGCTCGGGGGATTGGGACTGGTGGCGGCCAGTCTGCTGCTACGGAAGAAGTTCGGCTACCGATCGCGGAAAGCGGACCCCGCTTCGTAGCCCGCGATTCTGCGCTTGATGGATTCAGCAAGCTTCCCGTCGGCCAGCGGCAGCGCTCTATGGGCGGTCAGCACGGCGTCGGCGAAGCGTCCCGATTCCGCGTAGGCCGCCGCCAGCGTGTCCAGAACCGCGGCGTCGCGTGTTCCGGAGACCTCGGCCGCGCGCACCGCGAGCGCCAGCGCCTCCTGCCCGTTGCGCAAGGAAGCCTGGGAGGACGTGGCCAGAATCCAGGCGGCCTGACGGAGCGCGGCAGCGTCCGTCGGCGCGAGGTCAATGGCTGCGCGCCAGTGGGCCAGTGCCTCGGCCGTTTCCCCTTGCAAGTAGAGAGCGCCGGCAAGGGCTTCCTGGGCCTGAGGGTAGGCGGGGTCGCACTTCACAGCTTCGCGCCATTGGCCGACCGCCTCGACCATCTTGCCCTCGCCCGCCAGCACAACTCCCAGTTGGTAGTGCGCCGGAGCATAGCCGGGTTGGAGCTGGATCGCCCGGGCCAATCCCTCGAGCGCCCGTTCCGCCTCTCCCGTCGCAGCCAGCGCGCGGCCCAGATTGGTGTGGGCGGCGGCGGAACCGGGGTCCATATCGATAGCCTTCCGGAACTCGGCGAGGGCGCCGGCGGGCTGGCTGGCATCCAGCAGCAAGACACCCAACTCATTGTGCAGCGCTGGGTTGCCTTGGTGATCCTCAACCTCTTTGTGAAGCTCGACCGCGCGGGTCTTGCGCGACTGGGCAGCGGCCTCTTCGGGGTGTCCTGAGGCCAGGAGGGCGGCGGCCAGGTTGCCGTTGGCGACTGCGTCTTCGGGGTCGGTCGCGATCACCTGGCGCCACGCCACGATGGCTTCGTCATAGCGCTTCCGCCTCTGGAAGAACATCGCCCGGTCGTAGAGCCGATAGTAATCGATGGTTGGGCCGCCGATCTCGCGGAAGTCGTCGGGAGCGATATTGACAAACTCGGGGATGTTGACCGCCCGGTTGGCTGCGGTGGAGTTATCCACCAGGATCGGCGGGCTGTCGTTGCCGTCCTGGTCCAGATGCGTGAGGTACATCTGGGTGTAAGGCGAGCGGGCTTTCGAGGAGAAGACCAGCCAGCGCCCGTTGGGCGAGAAGCTGTGCCAGGAGTTCATGCGTGACGTATTCGAGCGCATCCGCCGGGGGACGCCGCCAGCCGCGGGAACGATGTACAGCTGGCTGTCGGGCCGCATCAGGAGGCCGTTGCGGCACTGGACGAACACAATCCATCTCCCATCGGGTGAGACTTTTGGGAAGGTATTGCTCATGCCGTTTCGAGATGCGCCCGCGATCGGCTCAGGCGTGCCGCCGCGGCCGGCATTGAACGGAATCCGGTAGAGGTCGTACTGGATCTGGCGCTCAGCGGGGTCGTTGGCGAACTTCGCCAGCGGGACACCGGGCGGGTTGGGGTCGGTGGCCCCGGCGCGCGCGAACACCAGGTAGGCGCCATCGGGACTCCAGGTGGCGTTGGTCTGGACGAAGCGGCGGTCATCGGCCCCCGGAAGGGGCTCGATCAGGCCGGTCTGGCGGCTGTACCAACCCAGAATGCCGCGCGTCGGATAAAAGACCTGAAGGAACCGGTAGTCCTTGAAATTGGCCACGTAGTAGTTGCTGGGACGCGCGGCCGCGGGGGCTTCGAGGTCGGCGGGATTCAGGGTGGTCACGACGGTGCGCCCATCCGGGGAGACCTGGGACATGAAGCCGACTCGAAGCTTCCCCTTCAGTTCCCCCTGGGCGGTGCGCCACTGGATGACGTTCGTCTTACCGATCGAGGTCTGGGCGGCCAGGGGCGTGAGTGTATACAGGCCGCGGTTGTTGCGGAGGCCGTCGAGGTCCATCCCCAGCGTCTTGCCGTCGCGCGAAAACGAATGGCAGTTGGCGCACATGGGCACGTTCTCCATCACGACGCGGCTCTGGGGCCGGGCAATGTCGCGCAGGCGCCAG
>DATNLV010000577.1:0-3174 GCA_035602665.1 Bryobacteraceae bacterium
GGCATCCATGAATACCTGCACCGGTTGAGCGGCGACAGCCTGGTCAACCAAACCCGCGAGACGCTGACCTGCCGGCTCATGGAGCGATTCGACGCCAGCGCGCATGCCGACTGGCAATGGTTCGAAGAGGAACTGTCGTACGACAATGCCAAGCTCGCGCACGCCTTGATCGTTAGCGGCCAGGCGACCGGACAACAACTGGTGCTCGGGCGAGGGCTCAAGGCCCTGCGCTGGCTCACGGAATTGCAGATGTCCGAGAAGGGCCACTTCCGGCCCATCGGCAGTAATGGATTCTACCGCCGCGGCGGCACGCGAGCGCTCTTCGACCAGCAGCCCGTTGAGGCCCAGGCCACGGTCTCGGCTTGCCTCGAAGCCTATCGCGCCACCTCGGACTACTGGTGGTACGAGCACGCGCAGCGCGCCTTCGATTGGTTCGTCGGCTGGAACGATCTCGGGCTGGAACTCTACTCCCCCGAAACCGGCGGGTGCCGCGACGGGCTGCATGTAGACCGCGTCAACGGAAACCAGGGAGCGGAATCGACCCTCGCCTTCCTGCTTGCCTTAGCGGAGATGCGCCTGGCGCAGAATGCCCTGACGAGCTTTAAGGAGCCCATCGCTATACGCGAGTAATGGAATGTCCATCCACGTCAAACGCACATCCACCGTCCTCAGACCCGACCAGTCGCGAGTTCTTCTCCGGCCCTTCAGCCCGGGGAGTTACGAGCGGATCACCTGGATCATGGCCCGCATCATGGCGCTTCCGGAAGATACTGTGGGGCCGCTCCTGGACGAAGTCGCCGCCGAGTTCTCCGAGCGGCACCAGCATATCCGCGGCCTCTTCCTGGAGCGCTTCGAAGAAGTCCGCTCGTTGATGCTGACCGACCAGGAAGTGTCCGAATCAAGGCGGCTCCTGATCGGCTCCTATTTCCTGGCCGAGTACTCCCTGGAGTCCGCCGCTCTGTTCAATCCATCCATCGTCCCGCACCCGGACCAGGCCGACCTGCCGTCTGGCGCGGTGCGTTTCATCCTCAGCCTGCGCGCCACTGGAGAAGGACACATTTCTTCCGTCGTTTTCCGAGAGGGCATCATCCACGCCGATCGGCGCATCGAGGTCTTGCCACCCACTGGATTCCTCACCGAGGCGCGCCAGGTCCCCAACCCCCTCTACGAAAAGGCCCTGTTTGCGCGGAAGCTCTCGGAACTGAAATTGACCGGCGAGTTCACGCGCCGGGTCATGAACGGACTCGGAGAGTCGTTCGCGCTCGAAGAGCTTCGCACCGCTCTCAAAGCCGAGCAGTTCCGCCTGCCTGACGGAATGAGTCCTGAAGATCAGAACGCTTCGCAGGGGATCTGGATGTTGGCGCGTTCCAACTATGAAGTTCAGTTCGAGCCCGAACAACAGTTGTCCGAGCGCGTGATCTTCCCCGTCACGCCCTCCCAACGCAACGGCATCGAAGATGCCCGCTTCGTCCGCTTTCAGAACGACGACGGCACTCACGTCTACTACGCGACGTTCACCGCGTACGACGGCAAGATCGTGGTGCCAGAGCTTGTGGAGACCTCCGACTTTCTCCTGTTCCGCTTCAGGACCTTGAACGGTCCGGCCGCGGAGAACAAAGGCATGGCGCTGTTCCCACGCAAGATCGGCGGCCTCTATGCCATGCTCTCCCGCCAGGACAACGAGAACATCTACCTGATGTTCTCCGACAACGTCCACTTCTGGAACGAGCGCCAGGTGCTCCTCAGGCCGACCTTTCCCTGGGAACTGGTCCAGCTCGGCAATTGCGGATCTCCTATCGAGACCGAGGCCGGATGGCTGGTCCTCAGCCACGGTGTCGGGCCTGTGCGAAAGTACTCGATCGGCGCATTCCTGCTCGACCGCGACGATCCCTCCAAAGTGATCGGCCGTCTGCGGGAGCCTCTGCTCACACCGAATCACAACGAGCGCAAGGGCTACGTGCCCAATGTGGTCTACACCTGCGGCGCCCTGGTCCACAACGGCGAGCTGATCATCCCCTACGGCATGGCCGATCACAACACGAGTTTCGCAACCGTCCGGCTCGGCGAGGTGCTGGCCGCCATGAAGTCATGACTTCGCAAAAGCGAGTAGCGATCCTGTCGCCCGTAGCCTGGCGCACACCGCCCCGGCAATACGGCGCCTGGGAGACGGTCGCCGGCAACATCGCCGAAGGGCTGGTCTCCCGAGGCTGGGACGTGACACTGTTCGCCACCCGGGATTCCGTGACCCGCGCTCACCTGCACGCCGTGGTGGACCGCGGGTATGAAGAGGATCCCGCCGTCGATGCCAAGGTGGCCGAGTACCTTCACATCTCCGAAGCGTTCGAACACGCTGCCGAGTTCGACCTCATCCACAGCAATTACGATTTCATGGCGCTCGCCTACACCCGGCTGGTGAAGACGCCGGTCCTTACGACCATCCATGGATTCTCGTCGCCCAAAATCATGCCGGTCTACGAGAAGTACCGCGATGGGTATTTTGTCTCCATCAGCGACTCCGATCGCGCGCCGGGATTGAATTACGTGGCGACCGTCTACAACGGAATCGACCTGTCGCTCTATCCGCTCCAGGATCGGGGCGGCGATCAACTGATCTTCCTCGGCCGGATTCACCCGGACAAGGGCGTCCATCTGGCGATCGAGGTTGCCCGCCTCAGCGGGTTGCCGCTGCTCATCGCGGGCATCATTCAGGACCGCACGTATTTTCGGGAGCAGGTGGAGCCCCACCTCGACCAGTCGATCCGATACATTGGGCCGGTCGACGTCGCGGGCAAGAATGAGTTGTTCGCGCGCGCCCGGGCGTTGCTCCACCTGAACACGATCCCGGAGCGATTCGGACTGGTCCTGGCGGAAGCCAACGCCGCCGGCGTGCCCGTCATCGCCATGGACCTCGGCTCCTGCCGCGAAGTGATCGAAGACGGGCAGACGGGCTTCCTGGTAAACAATGTCGGCGAGGCCGCGAGTGCCGTGCTGCGTGTCCCGGAGATCGATCGCACCGCTTGCCGCCAGCGGGTCGAGCGGTGCTTCTCCGTCGAAGCGATGGTGAAGTCCTACGAGCATGTCTACGCGACGATATTCGATCTCGAAGCGAGGAAGCGGTCATGAAACAGGACATCGTCCGACGATATTCCGGCAACCCCATCCTCACCAAGGCCG
>DATNLV010000578.1:0-7940 GCA_035602665.1 Bryobacteraceae bacterium
GCTACGTGGGGACTGTTCTCGGTAAGAACGAGATCAACATCGCGAACTTCTCGCTGGGCCGGCGCGATGCGCCGCTCAAGCCGGGCGATCCGCTCGAAGCGCTGGCCATCGTGGAATCGGACACCGCGGTGCCCGAGACCGTCCTGGCGCAACTGAAGCAGAACCCCGCGGTCATGGTAGCGCGCGCGGTGGATTTCGCGAGCTGAGAGAACAGCTGTCAGCCACCAGCCGTCATCGAACCCAGGATCCCTGGCCCCAAGCGATCGGAGCCGCCGTCGCCAGCGCCCTCGAGACTGCGCGATCTCACCTCGAAGCAGGTGCCCTCGTCACAGTGGATCGCATACGGAACAGAATCCGAGTGCTGCCTCTCTGAGGCCGCCAGCACAAGGAAGGGGACGCCCGAAGACGTCCTCTTTCGTTGACTGCCGTGTAGCGCCTACGCTTCCTTGACCCGCGAGCCGCGGAACCCGTAGAACATGATCCACAGGTAGCAGGCCGCTGGCACGATGAAGGACAGGTGGAACGCCGAAACCTGCGCGGGGGAGAAGGTGGCCCCGGCTTCCGGATGGCCGGCCGTGTCGATCACCAGACCCTGCACCAGCGGAATGAGGGCGCCGCCGAAGATGGCCATGTTGAGCACCCCTGAAGCTTTGCCGGTCAGCGGGCCGAGCTTGTTCACCGCCAGCGCGAAGATGGCCGGGAACATGACCGAGTTGAACAGCCCCACCAGAACCGCGGCCCACACCGCGATCATGCCGCCGGTGGTCATCGTAGTCACGCAGCACAGAAACGACACGGTGCCGGCCACGCCGAGTACCTTGCCGCCGGAGAAGCGTTCCAGAATCGCGCTGCCAAGGAACCGGCCGACCATCGCTCCGCCCCAGTAGAGGGCGGCATAACGCGTCGCCTGCTGCGCGGTGAGCGTGGTGATGGCGGTCGCGTAGTTGATGAGGTGGCCGCCGATGGTGACCTCAGCGCCCACATAGACGAAGATGCCGATGATTCCGAAGACCAGGTGGGGATGCTTCCAGATCTCGCCCCAGGAGCCGCCGGTGGCCGTGATTCGCGCGGGCTGGGGCATCTTCAAGCGCGAAATAACGAAGGCCAGAATCACCAGCAGGACGGCCAGGATCAGATACGGGATCTTCACGGTGCCGGCGGTGGCCAGTCTGTCCGCGGTGGTCTGCACCCCCTCCTTCGCCTGGGTCAGAATGACCAGGCCGCCCAGCAGTGGCCCAAGCGTGGTCCCGAGCGAGTTGAATCCCTCCACCAGCGCCAGGCGAGCGGGAGCTTTCTCCGGCGCGCCGAGCAGTGTGGCGAAAGGATTCGCGGCGACCTGGATGAGTGTGATGCCGGCGGCGATCACCCACAGCGCGCCCAGAAAGAAGGCGTACGACAGCATGCCGGCGGCGGGAATGATCAGCAGCGCTCCCATGGCCGTGACCACGACGCCCGCTACGATGGCTTTCTGGTGCCCCAGTTTCGAGACCACAATGGTCGAAGGGAGGGAGATCACCAGGAAGGCCATGAAGAAGAAGAACTGGATCAGATCGGCCGACGACTGGCTCAGCGCGAAGATGCTCTGCAAGTGCGGCACCAACGAATCCTTGAATGCCGTCACAAAGCCGAAGCTGAAGAAGACCGCCGACAGCACGGCCAAGGCGAAACCCGTGTTCTGCGGGACGGATGCCTGACCCGCTTTCGAGGCCGTAGCCTGGTTGCTCATAGATTCTCCCAATCGCGCCAGGCGGCCGCCTGGACGCTACACGGCGCGGGCTCTTCCGCGGCGGCTCGCGAGGGACGAGCCTGGTTACGGAGCGTTTGCGCCCCGCTCGGCCGGCCTGGTTCGGCCGGCCCATGTGCTCCGAGTGCCGTTGCAGAGGAGGATCCTCGCCCCTCCATTTCCCAGCGGCAGCGCCACGAGCGACGAGCTACGCGCTCTTCTTCGGCCGAAACACGATCACATAGGTGGTGCCGAGCACGATCAGCAGTGCTCCCCACCAGATCGGCGCGTGCAGCTCCGCGAGATACACCGTCGTCTCCTTCGGCGGGTAGATGTACTCGTAGATGCCGGAACTCATGATCATGAGGCCGTAGATCAGAACCTCCACGCCGATGAAAAACCAGATCGAGATGAAATTCTTTTGTTCAGACATGGGGCGCTCCTACCAGAAGATGACCTGCAGGACGAGGAAAACCACCGCCACCACGCCGGCCCAGAAGATCGGCCGCTGGTACAGCTTGAGATGGCCTTCCGACGGCAGTTCCGTACAGCCGTAAACAAGCCCCACCAGCTCCGACTCGGGCTTCGGCTTTGTCATCAGGCTCACCACAATGGTCACGATGACGCACACCAGCCAGCACCACAGAGCGCGGTACACGTTCTGGGCCATGTCCTTGGCGCCACTATACAGAGCGACGTAACGCAGCGCGGACGGATCTATCTTCACCCATACGAACATTGCTATGGATGAAACGGTGCCCGCCAGGAGGCCCCAGAAGCCGCCCTTCGGCGTGGCCCGCTTCCAGAGCATTCCGAGCACAACCGTGCCGAACAGGGGCGCGATGAAGAAGCTGAACAGCGCCTGCACGTAGTCCATAATGCTCTTGAAGCTCATCACCAGGTATGCGGTCCCGATCGAGATCAGCACGCCGAGAATAATGCACCAGCGGCCCATCTTTACGTAGTGCTCGTCGCTCGCGTCCTTGTTGATGAAGGCCTTGTAGATATCGTAGGTCCACACCGTCGAGAACGCGCAGACCTCGCCCGCCATGCCGGACATGAAGCCGGCCATCAGCGCGGTGATGCCCAGACCGAGCAGCCCCGGCCCGCAGTAGCGCGCCAGCATCAGCGGCAGCACCTCGTTGTAGCTGTGGCCCCCGGTGGCCGCGGCGACATCCTGCGGCATCAGCTTCAGATTATCCGGCAGAAGCGCGAGGCCGAGCAGCCCGGGCAGGATCACGATGAACGGCACGGCCATCTTGAAGGCTGCCCCGATGATGGGAGCCAGTCGCGCCGAGCGCAGGTCCTTGGCCGCCAGCACGCGCTGCACCACCAGGAAGTCCGTGGTCCAGTAGCCGAACGAAACGCAAAAGCCCAAGCCAAACACGATGCCGGTCCAATGGGTGCCCATCGGATTGCCGCTGAACGAGCTAAGGGGGCCCCAAAGGTGCGTGTAGTCGCCGTGCATCCGCTCGCCGATCTTGTGCACCAGGCCGTTCCAGCCGCCCGCTTCCCACAGACCCAGAATCGGGATGAGCAGCGCGCCCAGCCAGATCATGACGAACTGCAGTACTTCATTGAAAATGGCGGAACGCAAACCGCCCAAAGCCACGTAGATGGCCACCGTGATCGAGGAGACCCAAATCGAGAAATTGAGGTCCCACCCCAGCACGACCCGCATCACCAGCGCCATCGCAAACATGTTGATGCCGCTCATCAGCACCGTCATGAACGCGAACGATACCGCGGACAGGCAGCGCGCCGATTCTCCGTAGCGAAGCTGTAGAAAGCCCGGCACCGAGTGGGTCTTCGAAATGTAGTAGAACGGCATCATGACGATGGCCAGGAAGAGCATCGCCGGGATCGCGCCGATCCAATACCAATGCGTCGCCAGAATGCCGTACTGATAGGCGGCGCCGGCCCAGCCCATCAGTTCCAGGGAGCCGAGGTTGGCGGCCAAGAAGCTGAGTCCGGCAATCCACGCCGTCATCTCCCGGCCGGCTAGAAAAAAGTCCACGCCCGATTTCGAAAAACGTCGCAGGTAGAACCCGATGCCGAGCACTGCGATGAAGTAGACGGCGATGACCGCTACATCGACCGGGTGGAGCGACAGCAGCTTCTGGGGCACTGATGCAAGCAGGAGCAAACCGAGTGAGTGGGTCACGAGCATTTATTTTACACGGCCGACCGGGTCAAATGGGGGACCCCCTGGCCCTCCGCAAAACGACCGGCTGGGGCCGCCGGCATCCGCTCCGGGATCATCCCGGTCGCCCTCAGCCACTTCTCCGCCGACTCGGGCAATCGCGCTGATCGGGACTTGGTGGGACCGAGGCCGAGGCATGCCTGCCTTCCTTCCGCGTAGAGGTGCGCCTTCACCAGAATCCAAGCACTCCTTTCAAGATTCCTCTAAAATCGGTACGTTGCTTGCTGCGCCCCGTTACCAATGAGCGTTCTATTCGCGCAATTCGTGCAGGCGGGATCGCTGCGTATGGGATCTCCCCTGTGGCAGCAGAACTATGCCCCGCTCGGCGGCAGCCTGGCGGCCTCGACCCTGGCGGCGGCGCTGCCCGTGTTCGTGCTCCTCTATCTGCTCGGCGTGCGGCGGACCAGGGCATGGCTCGCCTCGATCTCCGCGTTGGGGGCGGCTGCGCTGGCGGCGCTCGTTGTGTACCGCATGCCGCCGGTGCAGGTGGCGGCGGCGACGGCCTACGGCGCGGCTTTCGGCATCTTCCCCATCGGCTGGATCGTGTTCACGGCCCTCCTGCTTTACCGCGTCACCGTCGAGAGCGGCAAGTTCGAAATCCTCAAAGACTCCATCGGCGGGCTCACGTCGGACCGCAGGCTGCAGGCGCTGCTGATCGCCTTCGCGTTCGGCGCGTTTCTCGAAGGCGCGGCGGGTTTCGGCGCGCCGGTCGCGGTGGCCGCCGCGATGCTGGTAGGGCTCGGCTTCTCGCCGTTCTACGCCGCGGCCGTGTGCCTGCTGGCGAACACCGCGCCGGTCGCGTTCGGATCCATCGGGATTCCCGTCGTGACCCTGGCGGGGGTCACCGGACTACCGCTGGCGAAGCTCAGCGCCGGCGTGGGACGGATCTGCGCCCCGGTCTCCCTCATCGTTCCCACTTACCTGATCGTCGTCATGGGTGGGAGGAAAGCCTTGCGCGGCGTGCTGGGCGCGGCGGTTGTGTGCGGAGCGGCGTTCGCCGGCACGCAGTTCGCGGTCTCGAACTTCATCGGGCCGCAATTGACGGATATCTGCAGTTCGCTGGCGGCGATAGGCGCGCTGGTGGCGTGGCTGCTCATCGCGGGACGCCGTGATCGAGACCGGACGGTGCGCTCCCGCCCGTGGCGCGAGGTGCTGATGGCCTGGGCGCCCTACGGCCTGCTGGTCGTCGTGATGTTGATCTGGGGATGGGAGCCGGCGCGCCTCGCGTTGAACCGTACTAACGCAGTCTTCGCCTGGCCGGGGCTCCACAAAGCCGTGCTCCGCGTTCCTCCCGTGGTGTCGCGTGCGACGGTGTACCCGGCGCTGTACACGTTCAACTGGCTTGCTGCATCGGGGACGGCGTGCCTGCTGGCGGTGCTGCTATCCTCCGCGCTGCTCCGTATGTCGCCGCGCCGGCTGGCTGGCGTGGCGGTGGCCACCGCTCGTCAACTGGCTCTTCCGCTGGTCACCTTCGCCGCGGTGCTGGGGCTGGCATTTCTGATGAACTACTCGGGCGCCACCGGGACTCTGGGTCTGGCCTTCGCGCGGACCGGCCGCCTGTTCCCGTTCTTCAGCGCGCTGCTGGGATGGCTGGGAGTTTTCCTAACGGGCTCGGACACGTCTTCGAACGCCCTGTTCGGCAACCTGCAGGCGATCACCGCGGCCCGGCTCGGCCTGAGCCCGGTGCTGATGGCGGCCGCCAACTCGGCGGGCGGAGTAATGGGCAAGATGATCAGCCTGCAAAGCATCGCGGTGGCCTGCGCCGCGGCCGGCCTGGGCCGCGATGACGAAGCACGCCTGTTCCGCTTCACGCTGCGCCATAGCCTGATCCTGGCCTCGCTGATCGGGCTGATTACGGTGATCTACGCGTATGTGGGCGGCGGCGTGTAGCTTCTACTTCCGTTCGTACTCTTCGACGGCGCGGCATCGTTACCGAGCCGCGACCGCAAGGGAGCGGACCGTGCGCCGGCTCAAAGCGGATTGCCTCGATTCCCCCTCCCGGCCATGCTACTATCCGAGCATGTCGCAAACCAAAATTATCGTGAAAAACAACGGTTCGATTCGGGTTGAAGGGGATTTTGTGATCGTGGACGTCGAGGGCAAAGAGTTCGGACTGGGCGGCCGCACCGCTGTTTCACTGTGCCGCTGCGGGCACTCGCAAACCAAGCCGTTCTGCGACGGCAGCCACAAACTGGCGGGATTTGAGGACACGGTCGTGGCGCGCGATCTGCCGCCCGTCGTGCCGCAGGCCTAGCCGGTTCGGGAGGACTCATCGATGAAACGAATTCTGGCCGTGGTGACGCTGGCCGTGCTCGCAATGGCGGTATTGCTGACGGCGCAGCCCGCCCGCGATGCCGTGATCGAAGGTCCCGTGATCGAAGGCTTCCGCACCGTCGAGGTCGCCTCCGTCTCGGACGCCTTGGAACAGCTGTACGGCACCCGCGGCTACATGTCGCACGAGATGCGGCCGCTGTTCACCACCAAGTTCGCCGGCCCCGCCGTGACGGTCCTCCTCAAGAAGGAAGAGCACCACGAGGGAGCGGCGGCTTCGCAGGGAATGCTCGACGCCATCGACGCCGCGCCCGCCGGCTCCGTCTACGTGATGGTGCTCGAGGACGGCGCCGACTACGCCGGCATCGGCGCGCTCATGTCCACCGCGATGAAGTTCCGGGGCCTCGCCGGAGCCGTGGTCGACGGCTCCATCCGCGACACACCGCAGATTCGCCGCCTGCAGTTTCCGGTGTTCAGCCGCGGCGTCGCGCCTTCGACCACCATCAACCACTACCGCTTCGCCGGAGTGAACGTCCCCGTGATGTGCGCTGGCGTCCGCGTGAACGCGGGCGACATCGTCACGGCCGACGAGGACGGCGTGGCTGTGGTGCCCCGCGCGCAGGCCGCCGAGGTGCTCAAGAAGGCGCAGGAGCTCGACAACATCGAGCACAGCATGCTGCCCTTCATCGAGAAGTACCACTCGCTCAAGGAAGCGGTGGCCAAGTTCGGCAGGATCTGACGGCGCCAGTTACTCCGTCTTAGTCGCCTTGCCTTCCATGACGTTGGTCCAGGTGGTGCCATCCGGCGAGTAATCGAAGCGGAAGGTGTAGGCCGTGGGAGAGACCACCTTGACGACGAAGCGGCCTTTCACCACATGGTCGCCCAGATCGGAGTTGCCGGTCCAGGTCCAGGTGTCTCCATCGACCGTCCCTTTGTAGGTCTCATGCTCGCCGAAGTTGTTGAAGCCGTCATAGGTGTACACCTTTTCCTTGGCGTCATAGCCCATGACCTCCATCTCGTGCAGGGCGCCCATAGGGCCGGTACCGTCGGAGTGCGTCACCGTAAAGAAGCCGCCCGGCATGATTACGACGCGGTCCGTGCTGGTGGTCTTCCCGCCGGGGAAGCTCCCCATCGGCTTCATCTCGGCTTCCGATTTCCAGGTGCCGGCGAAATAGGCTAGCTTCTTGTGCTCCGGGCCCGGGCCCGGCATGGCGTCCTGCGCCAGCGCCATTCCGGCGAAGGTGAGCAGGATCGTGAGCGCGAAAGGCGTACGTGTCATCGGTTGCTTCTCCCAAGGGTAGAGGTTTGCCCAGAAGTGGGTACTATCTTGATGTACCGAAGCGCCGCTACGCTGCCGGTTTTTTCATGCCGCCGGAATGACGCCGCCGGGCCAACTACCGCGCGCTAGGCTGCCTGGTGTACGCCCGCCGCAAACTCCCGCCGGGAACCGGACCGGGGGGTTGCGGGCCCGGGGGCGGCACTTCCTCCGGCACCGGCTTCTTGGGACGCGCGTTCAGCTTGGCCGCGATCACTTCTTCCTTCGCCTTGTCCCACTTCGGCGTGCCCGGCTCGACGCCCTTGGCACGCACCTCGTCGTCGGTGACCTCCTGCGCCATGGGCAGGTATTTCTGCAGGTAGTTCCGTATGCGGTCCTGAGCCAGGCGCAACTGCGACCGCAAAAGCAGGAACAGGATCTGGTCCCCCGGAGCCTTCGACAGCAGTTGATACAGGTTCGACGCCCGG
>DATNLV010000585.1:0-3569 GCA_035602665.1 Bryobacteraceae bacterium
TGGCGCCGTAGATGAGCGCGATGCCGTACAACAGAAACGCGGTCGCGAAACTGCCCAGGAGGAAATACTTGGCCGCGGCTTCGTTGCCGAGCTTGGCGCGGCGCAGGTAACCCGCCAGCACGTAGCTGGCGATGGACGAGATTTCCAGACCGATGAAGACGACGATCAGCTCGCCCGCGGCGGCCATGATGCACTGGCCGGCGACGGAGTAGAGCAGCAGGGCGTAGTATTCGCCCGACTCGGCGTCTTCGCGGCGGAGGTAGCTGCCCGACATCAGGACGACGACAATGGCGGCCGCGATCACCAGCACTCGGAAGAAGACTGCGAAGCCGTCGATGACGACCATGCCGCTGAAGGCCGGGCCGGGCGCCAGTTCGCCCATCGCGGCCGGGATGAGCGCGGCGACGAGGCCGGCCAGCGCGGTCCAGCCGAGCGCGCGCTTGGAGGGCTTGGATGTTAGCGGCTCCAGGACCATGATGAGCGTGGCCATCACCACCAGCAACATCTCGGGCAGGACGCGGAAGTACTCGGGGGCGGTGGGGAGGAAGTTAGCGGGCACGCGCCACCTCCTGGGAAGGGGTGCGGCGGGCGGGACTGAAGTCCCGCGCGGGCTGAAGCCCGCCCCCCGGCGGGATCGCGCGGACGTCGAAGCTCACTCCTACCTTGGTGGTTTCCAGAATCGCAGCCGAACTCTTTGTGATGGGGGGGAGGAAGGATTGGGTCAGGGTGCCCATCCACACCATCAGGACGACTAGCGGCAGGATGGCGGCCCACTCGCGGCGGCCGAGGTCGGGCATGTGCGCGGCCACCTCCGGACGGGTGTCGCCGAAGAAGACGCGCTGGTAGAGCCAGAGCATGTAGCAGGCCGCGAAGATCACTCCGATGGCGGCGCACACGGCCCAGCGGAAGCTGGCCTGGGCGGCGCCCTGAAGCACCAGGTACTCGCCCACGAAGTTGTTCAGCATGGGCAGGCCCATGCTGGCGAGCGCGGTGATGAGGAAGATGGCCGAAAGGTTCGGCGCGACGGTGGCCACTCCGCCGTAGTCGGAGATTTCGAGCGAGTGGCGGCGCTCATAGAGGTAGCCCACCAGGACGAAGAGCGCGCCGGTCGATACGCCGTGGTTCAACATCTGGTAGACGGCGCCGTTCATCCCCAGTTCGGTGAAAGTGAAAATTCCCAGGACGACGAAGCCCAGGTGGCTGACCGAGGTATAGGCCACCAGCTTCTTCATATTGGGCTGCACGAGCGCCACCAGCGCGCCGTAGAGGATTCCGATGATGGCGAGGATGGCGATGGATGGCGCGAGATCGCGCGACGCCGCAGGAAACAGCGGGAGGCAGAACCGCACCAGGCCGTAGCAGCCCATCTTCAGCATGACGGAGGCGAGCATCACCGAACCGGCGGTGGGCGCCTCGACGTGCGCGTCAGGCAGCCAGGTGTGCAGCGGGAAGAGCGGGACTTTGATAGCAAATGCGATGAAGAAGCCGAGGAACAACACGATCTCTTCGACGCGGTCGAACACCAGGCGGCCGCTGGCGCGCATCTGCAGGAGGACGCTGTAATCGAGCGTGCCGGTGCGGTTGTAGAGATAGATCAGCGCCGAAAGCATCAGCATGGAGCCGGCCATGGTGTAGAGGAAGAACTTCACCGCCGCGTAGATGCGGCGCTCGTGTCCCCAGACGCCGATCAGGAAGTACATCGGAACGAGCGAGACTTCCCAGAAGACATAGAACAGGAACAGGTCGAGCGAGACGAACACGCCCACCAGGCCGAACTCCATCAGCAGGAAGAGCGCGAAGAATTCCTTGACGCGGCGGTCGATGGAGCGCCAGGAGATCAGCACTCCGATGGGCGTCAGCAGCGTGGTCAGCAGCACCAGCCAGAGGCTGACGCCGTCGATGCCGGTGTAGAAGCGGATGGCGGGCTGGGCGATCCAGGGCAGGTTCACGACGAACTGGAAGCCTGCCTCGGCGCGGTTGAAGCGCGCCAGCAGCACGAGCGAGGCGACGAAGGCGACCAGCGACACCACCAGGGCGGTTCGGCGGATCGCTTCCTCGCGCTCGCGCGGGATGAGCAGAAGGAGGAAGAAGCCGGCCAGCGGGATGAAGAGCACGGCGTCGAGGAGGTTCATCGCAGGCCTCCCATGACGCCGAGCGCGATCAGGAGCGAGACCGCGCCCAGGAGCACCCAGGCGGCGTAGCTTCGTATGTAGCCCGATTGCGCCAGGCGCAGCAGGCTGCCGATTCCTAGCGCGCGCCGGCCGATTCCGTTCACCGCTCCGTCGATGACCTCGACGTCGATGCCGCGCCACAGCACTTCGCGCGAGGTGCCCACCAGGGGGCGGACGACGGTGGCGTTGTAGATTTCGTCCACCTTGTACTTATTCAACGCGGCCAGGTACAGCCACTTGAGGCGGGCGGCGAAGACGTCCGGGAGCGCGGGGCGCCACGAATAGAGCGCCCAGGCCACGAGCGCGCCTCCGAAGGCCGCGCTGACCGAGGCCGCGAGCAGCAGGGGATTGTCCGGCGGAGCGTGCTCCGGGAACATCGGCCCGAGCCACTTCGACACCTCAAACAGGCCGCCACCAAGCGACAGCAGCGCGAGCAGCACCAGCGGCACCGTCATCACCGGGGGCGATTCGTGGGCGTGCGCTTCGCCGCGGTAGGTTCCGAAGAACGTCAGGAAGAGGACGCGAAAAACGTAGAACGAAGTCATCGCCGCGGTCAGGACTCCGATCCAGAACAGCACCGGCGAGCGCTGCCAGGCGCTCAGCAGAATCTCGTCCTTGCTCCAGAAGCCTGCGAAGGGCGGTATTCCGGCGATGGCCACCGTGGCCGCCAGCATGACGCCGAACGTCACTGGCGTCTTCTTCCACAGGCCGCCCATGCGCCGCATGTCCTGCTCGCCCGAAAGCGCGTGGATCACGCTGCCCGCGCCGAGGAACAGCAGCGCCTTGAAGAACGCGTGCGTCACCAGGTGGAAGATTCCGGCGCCGAAAGCGCCCGTGCCGACGCCGAGGAACATGTAGCCCAACTGGGAGACGGTGGAGTAGGCGAAGACGCGCTTGATGTCGGTCTGCACCATGCCGATGGTGGCGGCGAAGAAGGCCGTGGCCAGGCCGATGCCGGCGACCCAGTCCATGGCGATCGGCGCTTTGAGAAAGAGCGGCGCCGAGCGCGCGATCATGTAGACGCCGGCGGTCACCATGGTGGCGGCGTGGATCAGGGCGGAGACGGGCGTGGGGCCCTCCATCGCGTCCGGCAGCCAGACGTAGAGCGGAAGCTGCGCCGATTTTCCGGTGGCGCCCAGGAGCAGCAGGAGACCGATGATGGTGAGCGTGCCCATGCCGGTGTCGGTCTGCCAGCCGGCGAGGCCGCTGAATACGGTTCCGAAGTCGAGCGATTTGAAATTCAGGTAGAGCAGAAAGATGGCCAGGGTGAAACCGAAATCCCCAATTCGATTTACGATGAACGCCTTGTTGGCGGCGTTGGTGGCGCTCTTCTTGAGGAACCAGAACCCGATCAGGAGGTAGCTGCAGAGGCCCACGCCTTCCCATCCCACGAACATC
>DATNLV010000590.1:0-12104 GCA_035602665.1 Bryobacteraceae bacterium
CGGAGCGCAAACGCTTTGAGCACACATTGCAGGAAAACAATATCGAGCTGGAGAGAGCCAAAGCGGCGGCAGAGAAGGCCAACTTAGCGAAATCGGACTTCCTCTCCAGCATGAGCCATGAGCTTCGCTCGCCGCTGAATGCCATCCTTGGCTTCGCTCAACTCATCAATTCCGACTCCCCGCCGCCAACGCCCTCCCAGACGGCAAGCATCGATCAGATTCTCCAGGCGGGATGGCATCTGCTGAAGTTGATCAACGAAATCCTCGATCTCGCGGTGATCGAGTCCGGAAAGGTGTCGCTATCGGAGGAAGCCGTCTCGCTGGCCGAGGTCATGGGCGAATGCCAGGCCATGATGGAGCCGCAGGCGCAACAGTGTGGCATCAGCATGACCTTTCCCCACTTCGATAGCCCGTTCTTTGTCCGCGCCGACCGGACCCGACTAAAGCAGATTGTCATCAATCTGCTCTCCAACGCGATCAAATACAATAAGGAGCAGGGAAGCGTTGTCGTAGATTGCACGACGAACACCCCGGGACTCACTCGTATCAGCGTCACGGACACCGGTGCGGGATTGTCTCCGGAAAAGCTGGCGCAACTATTCCAGCCGTTCAATCGTCTCGGCCAAGAGGCGGGTAGTGTGGCAGGCACCGGCATCGGCCTGGTGGTGACCAAACGGCTGGCCGAACTGATGGGAGGCGTACTCGGAGTAGCAAGCAGGGCCGGCGAGGGGAGCGTGTTCTGGTGCGATTTGATCTCGTGCGCGGCACCACAACTTGTGGCCGACGGCGGCGAAGCCGAAACGTTCGGCGGACCACCGGTCGCGACCGGCGCCCCGGCGCATACACTCCTCTATGTGGAGGACAACCAGGCGAACATGAAGCTGGTCGAGCAGCTCATCTTGCGCCGTCCCGACATCAGACTATTGACTGCGGTGGACGGCACCCTGGGCATTGCGATAGCGCGCGCGGCTCAGCCGACGGTGATCCTGATGGACATCAATCTGCCCGGCATCAGCGGCTTGGAAGCATTGAAAGTCTTGCGCCTGGACCCGGCCACGGCCCACATTCCCATCGTTGCCCTCAGTGCGAATGCGATGCCACGCGACATCGAGAAGGGCCTGCAGGCAGGATTCTTCCGGTATCTCACCAAACCTATCAAGATCAACGAGTTCATGCAGACGCTGGACGCAGCGCTGGAATTCGCTCGCGAGGAGGCCGGTCACGCCAAATAGACCCGGACAACGGCCATGATCGGCCCTGCCGATATTCTGAACGCCAGAATCCTGGTGGTTGACGACCAGGAACCCAATGTCCTTCTGCTTAAAGGCATGCTGCGCGCCGCCGGCTACACTTCCGTCGACTCTACGACCGATCCGAACGCGGTCTGCGAACTTCACCGCAAGAACCGCTACAGTCTGATCCTGCTCGATCTGCAGATGCCCGGCATGGACGGGTTCCAGGTGATGGAGGGCCTGAAGGAAATCGAGGCGGACGGCTATCTTCCGGTCCTCGTGCTCACCGCGCAGCCGGCTCACAAGCTGCGGGCGCTCGAAGCCGGTGCCAAGGATTTTGTCAGCAAGCCGTTCGATCTGGCCGAACTGCGCGCGCGCGTTCACAACATTCTCGAAGTGCGCCTGTTGCACCTGGAATCGAAGAACTACAGCAAGCTGCTGGAGGAGACCGTCGGGGAACTCGAGGCCAGCCGCGAGGTAATCCGTCTTAAGAATCTGGAAGAGCGCAAGAAGCTCGAGGACGAGCTAGCCTTGGCGCGTGAAACTCAGGAGAGCCTGCTGCCCCGTTTCCTGCCCCAGTTTGAGAATTTCAGCATCCATGCATTTAACAGTCCCACACGCTACGTTGGAGGGGACTTCTACGATTTCCTGCAACTCAGTTCAGGGGAATGGATGGGGGTTCTGGCGGATGTCTCCGGTAAGGGAATACCCGCCGCCCTGCTGAGTTCGATGCTGCTGGGCGCTCTCAGCATGGAATTTCACTCCCGGCCCCAGCCGCACGAGGTGTTGAACCGGGTCAACCAGCTTCTCTGCGAAAAGTCCCTTCCGTTCCAGTTCGTCACGCTCTTTCTATTCCTTCTCAGGCCGGATGGCGGGGGGCAGTTCATCAGCGCGGGACATAATCCAGCCTATTTGTTTCGGTCCGCCACGGGCAGAATTGAACGGCTGCTCTCTGACCACTACTTCCTCGGGATGTTCGATTTCGCGTCTTATCAATCCCGCGCCTTCCGTCTCGACAAGGGAGACATTCTGGTGGTGTATTCAGACGGCCTTACTGACGCGCAAAACCAGCAGGAAGAAATGTTCGGAGAGGAAAGGCTGCTGGAGATCATTCGTCAAGAGGCACCCTCGGGAAGCCAGGCGCTCGAGCGGAGGTTTTTGACAGCCGTCGAGGAATTCACCCAGGGCACGCCGCAGACGGATGACATTACGTTTGTCGTGGTTGAGAAATGTCAGTGAGAAGCCCGCGCTGGGCCGTGGTGACGAGGCTCCAACGGTTGTAAGTCTATGAGGGGTTTTGGTCGGGCCGCCGAGATTTGAACTCGGGACCTCTTGCACCCCAAGCAAGCGCGCTAGCCAGGCTGCGCCACGGCCCGAACCCACTTATCTTATCGCACTTCGCGTAGCCGCGAGTTGGGCCTGGCGCGCGTAATCGATGGCTTCGGCCAGAAGGCGGGCGGATTCTTGGGGAGCGTGGAAGCCCAGAGACCGGTCGGCGGCGACGAAGTCGATGCGCCATTGCGCCTTGGTCTCGAACGCGAGTGCCGCGGCGGGGCGGTCCCCGGCGGCCTGCGCTCTCTCGATGGCGTCGATGGCGGCAACGAGAGCGTCTTCGGCGCGCGAGAGAAGCGCGCGGGTGCGCTGCTGGGTCTCCTTGACTCGTGCCAGCAGATCGCCGGGCGATTCGCGGTGGCAGGGCAGACAGGCGCGGCCGGCGTTCTCGATCGGGCGCGTGGCGCGGTGGTCGGCGATCCGGATCGCGCCGTGGCGCTCGAACGGCATGTGGCAATCGGCGCAGGCCACGCCGGCGCGTGCGTGCGGACCTTGCGCGAACATTTCGAACTGGGGATGCTGCGCCTTGAGCACGACGGCGCCGGTTCCGGCGTGACTCCAGTCGGCGATGCCGCGCGCGTCATAGAAGGCTTCGATCTCGTCCGCGGTGCGGCCTTCCGGAAAGGCGGCCTGTCCCGCCACGATGTAGTATTCGCGGTGGCACTGCTCGCAAACGGCGGAGCGGAGGTCTCCCTGCCGCTCGTGGCAGTCGGCGCAGCCCAGCGGTTTGCGGTCGCGCGCTTCGTAGTAGCTTGCCGCGCGCCCTGTGCGGGCGGCAGCGTGGCAGGTGAGGCAGGCGGCGGGCTGCGGCCGCAGCTTGGGACGCGCTCCCAGAATGCGACTCAAGCGAGGGTCGTCGTCGGGATAGGTTTCTTCGCGGTCCTCGATGGACCACGCGTGGCCGCGGTTCTCGTGCCAGCGCGCGTCCGCCGCCGATGGGCGATGGTAGGCGGCGGTCTCCTCGGGGAAGCGCTGCTCGAACGTGGCCGCGGCGGGAGCGCGCTTTGCCGCCCGCTCGCGCACCAGGAACCATGCCGCCAGGAAGGCGAGCAGCGCGGCGGCGGCCGCTGTCGC
The DNA here is from genome assembly GCA_035602665.1 of Bryobacteraceae bacterium. Lineage (GTDB taxonomy): Bacteria > Acidobacteriota > Terriglobia > Bryobacterales > Bryobacteraceae > DASWZN01. Next base: position 3,639 of record DATNLV010000590.1, read on the forward strand.
GACATACTTCACGGACGGCCTCCCAAGTGGGCCAGCGCGCGGTCGGCGGCCGCGACTCCACGGTGCTGCGCCTCTTCGATGATCGAGAAGCCGCTCAGATCCGAATGCGCGAAGAACACCGGGCCGGGCCAGGCAGTCGCTCGCAGGCGTTCTTCGGAAGAAAGAAAGCCGACGCGGGGACGCACCATGGCGTGTCCCAGGCGCATGATGTCGATGCGCGAGACGCACTGCCGTATATCGGGATGGGCGCGCTCGAGATCGTTGAGAATGGCGTCGCGCCACCAGGCCCAGTCGGTCGAGAGCAGCAGCTTGCGATTGCGCGCGGGCGTGCCGTTCGCGAGCGCCCAATAGAACGTCCACACGCTCGACCCTTCTACCGACCGCAAGGACTGGTGGGTGGCCACCACGTAGCCGAGGGCGGGGGAATCGTAAATCACGTTGTCCCACGCGGTCTCGGTTGAGTGCTCGCGCGGCGGGCGATCGACCACCAGGTTGGCGGTGAGCCAGGGCGAGTATTCGAAGCCGGAGACCGGCGGGGCTTCGTCCATCAGATACGGCGCCAGAAAGGTCGGGGCGGCGAAGACTACCGCTTCGGCTTCGTATTCGACATCCTCGGTGAGGACGCGCACGCGCCGGCCGTCGCGCGCGATGCGCCAGACCGGCGCGCCGGTGCGCACGTGGTCGCTGAGCCGTTCGAGGAGGCGCCGGACGATCCAGCCGTTGCCTTCGGGCCAGGTGAGCGGGCCTTTCTCATCGGGCTCGCGCGAGGCGAAGTAGTGGATGCCGGCCCAGGCGGAGGTGTCCGCGGCCAACGCGCCGTAGTCGTCGCGGCAGGCGTAATTCACTAGCCAGTCGAGGTAGGGCGAATCGAAGCGCTCGCGACGCAGCCAATCGGAGATCGAGATGTGGTCGAGGGCCGGATCGGGCGGGCGGCCGGCGCGCTCCATGGGAATGGTGAACTGGCCCGAGGCGCGGAACTCCGCCATGCGCTGCTCGAAGCGGCGATAGTCGTCGTGATCGCGGCGTGTGGCGGCGATTTCGGGCTCGATGCCGTCCTGCCACTTGCCGTGGATGAACAACCGCTCCTGCGGCGAAAAACAGAGGTAACGCTCTTCCCATCGGCCATCGACAAGGACGCCCAGGTCAGCGAGCAGCTCGCGGATGAGCAGCGATTTCGGGCCGGGGACCGGGACGTAATGCGCGCCCCAGGGAAACGCCGTGATGTCGTTTTCGCCCCAGCGCGCCACGCCGCCGGCCTGCTTTTCCATTTCGAGGAGAACGAAATCGCGGAAGCCGCGCTTGTGGAGGCGCCAGGCGGCCGTAAGTCCCGCCATGCCGCCGCCCACGATCACCAGCGGGACGCGCTCGCGCCGCGCGGGCGTGCGGAATGGGCCGCGGCTGCGCAGACGGTGTCCCAACTCGGCGCCATCGTTGACGAAGGAGCCGGCGATGCGCGGATCGGTCTTGGACCCCAGGCCTACCAGGGCCGCGGCGAGGAACCGGCGCCTGTTCAATGGGAGATCGAGCTCCATTCCTGATCGTAGTAGCGGACCAGCACCTGGTCGTTCAATCGGTTGACCTCGGCGGGCACCGGCCCCATGTCGGCGGGAAATTCGAACATCTGCGCCAGTGTCCGCGGGTTCAGGAAGCGCAGTCCGCCAGGTAGCGCGGAGGGCGGCTGATAGGGGCCGAGAGTGCCCAGCACGAAGCCCCATTCCCCGAATGCCGGCACGTAGGCGTGGTAAGGATGCACTTCGAAGCCGGCCTGCTTGATGGTCTCCACGATGCACCAGTAGGTGCGGCGCGCGAACAGCGGCGAAGTGCTCTGCACCGCGGCCATGCCATGCGCCGTGAGGTGGTGCGCCAGCAGTTTGTAGAACGCCGTGGTGTAGAGCTTGCCCAGCGAGTAGTTCGTGGGATCGGGGAAATCCACCACCGCGAAATCGTAGAAGCCGCTGGTGGAATCGAGCCAGGAGAAAGCGTCGGCATTGATGATGTGGACGCGCGGGGCCTTGAGCGAACCGCCATTGAGCGGCGTCAGCAGCGGATGCGTGGAGAACAGGCGCGTCATTTCGGGATCGAGGTCCACCAGCGTGATGCTCTCGACCGCCGGGTATTTCAGGATTTCGCGGACCGCCAGGCCGTCGCCGCCGCCGAGCACCAGGACGTGACGCGCTCCCGGGATCGCGGCCAGGCCAGGATGCACCAGCGCTTCGTGGTAGCGGTACTCGTCGCGCGAGGAGAACTGCAAATGCGAGCTGAGGAACAGGCGGATATCGTCCTTCCACTTGGTGAGGACGATGCGCTGGTAGTGCGTGTCCCGGGCGAAGATCACCTCGTCGGCGTAGATGTTGTTCTCGGCCGCGACCGTGATTTTGTTCGCGTAGACCATTCCTACGCCGAGCACCGCGAGAACGGCGACCGAGGCTGCGCGCAGCGAGCCGGTGCGTCCCAGTTCGGTGCGGAACAGGAAGGTGGACCACAGCGCCACCGCCGCGTTGACCAGCCCGAATAGCAGGGCCGACCGAACCATGCCGAGCTTCGGCACCAGCAGGATGGGGAACAGCAGCGAAGCGCCCAGCGCGCCCAGGTAATCGAAGGTGAGGACGTGCGCCACCAGGTCGCGGAACTCGAAGCGGCCTTTGAGAATGCGCATCAGGAGCGGGATTTCCAGGCCCACCAGGATGCCGATGACGATCACGATGGCGTACAACTCGAGGCGGAACGCCTGGCCGTAAGCGAAGCCGAGGAAGAGCAGGGCCGACGAGTAGCCGCCGACCAGGCCCACCATCAGCTCGATCGACACGAAGCGCGCGACCAGGCCGCGGCGCAGGTAGCGGGACAGGGCGCTGCCGATCCCCATCGCGAAGAGGTAGCTGCCGATGATGGTGGAGAATTGCAGAACGCTATCGCCGAGCAGGTAGCTGGCGAGCGTTCCCGCGATCAACTCGTAGACCAGGCCGCAGGCCGCGATGAGCAGAACGGAAAGGAAGAGTACGAGTGGCAACCCGGCCAGTGTAGCATTGCGGGCGGATTCAGGCCGGCCTATTCCAGTTCCAGCCGAATCTTCTGGTCCTGTCCGTTTTCAACCCGAACCGGCTGGCCAGACTTCATCCTAGGTCGCACCGCTTCAGGGTTCGCGTATTCGAAATCGTCCAGGTCCTCGACCGCGAAGGCCACATAGTCGCCCGGGGCAACGTTGTGGAATTCGAAGCTCCCATCGCTGTCGGTCTGGAAGGCTTCGTAGTCGAAGGGATTCGTCGAGTCCGTTCGCGGCGCGAGCACAACCAGAGCTCCGGCCACCGGCGCGTCCTTACGAAATGCATAGCCCGACACGCTTCCGCCCCGAGTGGCCGACACGTCCAGCCGAGCAGACTTGGAAATCTCCAGAAGTTGGCTCTTCGCGGGTGCACCGTCGATCAGAAGCCGGCGGATCCCAAAGGGCCTCATGGACGACGCATCCGCAATCGCAAGGTGGTATGAGCCGCGAGGGATCGCCTCTATGTGGAATTGCCCATCGCCGGACACCTCCAGGCCGCCGGTGGTTCCGGTTTCCTCGTCTCGCAGAATGATCACGGTCCCTGGGGGGACAGCGGACAATCCGTCGAACGTGACTACGCCGCTTATGGCTGGGGCTTTGGTGAGGTTGAGTTCCAACTTCGAGTCGCCCGCTCCCACCTGGACCGTCTCCTCGGCAAAGGACCAACGGCCTGCGTCGGTGGCTGTCGCCTGGACCTTGTAACGCCCTGGTGGAAGACCGCCCAACTGCGCTTCCGATTGGATGGTTTCTGAGCGCTCGAAACTACGGGCGCCCGCGACACCCTCGAAAGTGACCTGGACATACGCGGGCTCGGATGACTCGCCACTGATGACTATCTCCAGGTTCCCTCCCGGCATCGCGACCAGCGTAAGGTCGGCTGCGAGATCCTGCCCCGCCTGCAAGCGCAGAGGGGCCGCGCCGCGCGGGTCCCGCGTGCCCGGATAGAACGTGGAAGGATAACCCATCCTCGCCAGAGGTGAGGCGGGCTGGGTTTCCAATCGCTCCGTGTACCAAGGCCGGCCCGAGGCTAGCAGGTACCAGGTGCCGGGGGGCAGTCCTGCAAAGCGATACTCCCCGCGATCGTCGCTGTAAGCGTACGAGTACAGGTGCACTCTCCGGCGCCCCGCCAAGATCGAGGAACGAAACAACTGCACTGAGGCTTGCTCCACCGGGTCCCCGCCCTGATCGACGATCTTGCCGTGAATCGCGGCCCGGGGTACCAGGCGAAAGATGAGGTCTTCGGTGCGCTGGCCGTCACCGGCGACGATGGCCACTCCGAAGCCCGTGCCGGACGTTCCGAGGAAGGCCTGGCGTACGCCTGCCGGGGTGTCGGCGCGAAGCGCGTACTTTCCCGCCCGCAGGTCAGCAAAGCGGAACCGGCCATCCTCGCCCGTCGTGATCCCGATTTCGCGCGCCGGATTCTCCACCGGTGCAATCGACACGCGCACGCGCTTTGCCGGAGCTCCGCCGGGATTCACGACCACGCCGCCGACGGTGTAGGTCCGGGGTGGCGCGTCTTGACAGCGGCCCGACCAGGCGAACGCGAGCGCCGCCAGGACGGCGAGTGCTGAGGGCCGGCTCGTCATTGCGCCAACTCCTTGAGCACGATCTCGACGCTCTCGCCAGCGGCGACCCGGAGGCTCTCGCCCCCGCGCAGGGCGCTCAGCACGTCCGGATTGGCGTACTCAATTGTGTCCAGGCTGTTCAGCAGGTAGGCCCGATAGTCTCCGGGCGCCACGCGCTTGGACTCGAACTTGCCGTTTTGCACATCCATCGTAACGGGCGTGGCGACAGCCCCAACCGGCGCGAGCAAGGCCCAGAGATCAGGCCCCGCGTTCTCGTCGGCGACCGTCCCCGTGACTGCGCCAAAGTCGCTCCTCGTGACGATTTCGATGGTCGGAGGCGCAACGCCCGGCGCTACAACCAGCAGTCCGCCGCGCAGCAGATCCTGACCTCCGGCGAGCACGGACGCCGCGTAGCCGTCTGACTTCACTTCGAGACGGTATCGACCCGGGGGCACGCCCGAAATGAGAATGTTGCCCCGTTCATCCGGACTTCCGACGAATGGCTTGGGAGCGTCCTCGGCGTCAACTTCGTACAGGTGGACAAAGGTGAAGCTCCGCCGCCGCTGAGGTTCCTGCTGCGAGCCAGTCTGAGGCTCGTGGCTTTGGACAACGGCCTTCACGTCCACACCCGACGCCATGTCCAGTGTGACCGCGTCCACGTCCGCGCCTCCGATTCGAACTTCCCGCTGTGCGCGCGCCTGGGCGCCCCGTTCTCCCTGCGTGGCGCGGATGACATAAGTGCCAGGCACGAGATCGTGGATCTCGAACCTCCCGCTGGCCGGGTTGACGGTGGCCCTTGCAGCGCTGATACCCACGCCTGCGCGGAAGGCCTGGATGGTGACCGCCCGCGTCGGGTCATGGCCTCGCAAGACCCCACGCACCCGGAATGCGGGCTGCATCACAACCTGCAGATCCGCCTCGAACGCCGCGCCGGGCACCATCTTGATGGGCGTGGCGGAGACCTTCTGGCCGGTGCCAGGGTAGTAGACAGGCTCGAAACCCTCGTGCGACCCGGCGACCGACTGGCCCTGCCCCACATAGGCTCTCGTTTCGGCACTACGGCCCGCGGCGAGGATGCAATAGGCGCCCGGCTCCAGATTCCACAGGTGGTAGCGTCCCAGGTCGTCGGTGTTGACCGAGTTCGACTGCGATAGCTCGCGGCGCCCGCTTCGGATACGCGACCGGAAAGCTCTGATCGCCACGTTTGCTACGGGTTCGCCATCTGCGTCGAGGACTCGGCCGGATATGCTGCCGAGCGGCGTAAGTCTGATCACGACGCCCTCGCGGGAGGGCCCTAGCTTGAGCCCGCCTTCCGAGTCCGTGGAAAACCCGGGTTTCTCGGCTTGGAGCGAGTACGTCGCCGCGCGTAGTCCGCGTATATGGAACGTGCCGCTCGAGTCCGCCAGCACAGGCTCAACCTCCAGGAACCTGGACTGTGGATCGGTGCCCGCCGCCTCGCCGTTGATCGTGATCAGCGCCTGGCGGACCGGCTCGCCTGTGACGGAGTTGACCACCGTCCCCGAGATGGAAAAATCGCCCGCGGATTCTTGAGCCGTGCAGGGCAAAAGCAACAGCGGTAGGATCGCCGCGACAAAAACGCAAATGCGCACTCGTGAGGATCGCATTTTAGGATCCTGACTAGTTTATATCAGCCGTTCGCCTCACGCACGAAGTCCCGCAACGCGGAGCTCTCGTTCAGGTGCCGGGAGATATCGCCGACGATGGCCAGTCGAAGCCGGTACGTTACAAACTTCTGAATGATGTCGCCGGCGATGCGGGTTCGGAGCCGGAAGAAATGGTCGTCGAGCCTCTCCGCCGGAATGACCATCAGGCTCGCTCCGTGCCGCCGTGCCTCGCCGATCAGCTCAATCGCATCCCGCTCGCCCTTGATCTTCTCGCCATCCGGCGCGCACTCGTAGATTTGAACTTCGCCCATACTCCAAGTCTGCCGCACCCACATAAAGCTTGACATACTATGCGCCGCACAGTACAATGTGGCATACAGTGCAGAAAGCGGACCAATCCGGCGCGGTTCCCGACAGTCTGGCGCTGGAGCTGCGCCGCGGCGCGCTGGTTCTGGCCGCGCTGGCCGCCCTGCGGAGCGAGCAGTACGGATACTCGCTCAAGAAGTCCCTGGCGGAAGCGGAAATACACGTCGACGAGGGGACGCTCTATCCGCTCCTGCGCAGGCTGGAATCCCAGGGACTGCTGTCGAGCCGTTGGGTCATCGAGGAAGGCCGCCCGCGGCGCTATTACAAGATCACGAACCAGGGCCAGGCGACGCTCACCGCGCTCGCCGGCGAGTGGGAGTTGCTTTCGAAAGCCCTCCGGAGGGTACTCAAGTGAACCGCGAATCGAACGAGCTGATCGGCCGTTATGTCTACCACGTGGGCAGGCATCTGCCGCCCGAACGGCGCGAAGACGTCGCACAGGAACTCACGTCGCTGATAGGCGACCGCGTGGAGGATGAGTTGCGCCCGGGCGAGAGCGAAGAGGTCGTGGTTCTGAAGGTGCTGCGAGAAATGGGCCCGCCATCGGCAGTCGCGGAGCGTTACGGCTATGAGCGGCGCCTCCTGATCGGAACCAGTTCTCTGCCGGCCTTCTTCAAGCTGGCGAAGATTTTGCCGCTCGTGATTCTAGCCCTTTCGGTCCTCTCATTTCCCTACGCGGATGGCTTCACTCTGAGCGCCCTCGCGAAGTGGCTGGTGAGCTACTTCCATTCCGTGCTTCTGAATCTGGGCGTGCTGGTGGTAGTCTTCGTCGTTCTGGAGCAGCTCTCCCGAACCCAGGCGAAGCCGCAGGCGGAGTTCGATCCGGAGAAGCTCTCGGCTCCCCCTGCCCCCTTCGAGGGCGGCAAAGTGCGGCCGGCCGTGCTTGTGGCCAAGATCTACGGGACCGTAGCGGTTCTGTTGCTGTTCAACTTCTATCCCAGCGTGGTCGGCGTGTGGACCAACGCGGGCGGCGCGCGCTTTTGGGTGGTCCCGCTGAGCGCCGTGGGCGTCCACGTGCCGATGTGGCTGTTCAACGCCTGGCTCGTGGGGCACATTCTGCTGAACACCGAAGTGCTTCGCCAGGGAACCTGGACGCGCGAGTCCCGCTGGACCAAGGTCGGCCTCCAAATGCTGGGGCTCGTGGTTTTCCTTGTGGCAATCTGGTCGAGTCACGTGGGGCAACTCGACACGAACTTCCTGGCATCGGTGGGCCTCGCGGCGTCGGATCCGAGAGTCAAGGCGCTGTCCGAGGGCAGCCGCGCCCTAGTGCTCGCCGCGGGGCCAGTGGTGCTGCTGGCGCTGTGGAGCATCGCCAAGGACGTGCGGAGGCTCTTACGCGTGACCGGCAGCGCCGCGTAACCGTACCAGTTCGTCCATCATCTTCTGCCGGACGGCTTCGCGCAACGCCGCGGGCTCGCGAGCGTCCCAGCCTTCTATGGGCACAGGTTCAAGCGCCCGCACGTAGATGTCCTGGCTGGGGCCGAAGAGCCAGGTGTTCCTCGGCAAAGCAGTGCCGGATCCCTCGACGACGAGCGGCAGAATCGGCGTCCGCTCGCGCAGAGCCAACTGGAAGGGACCGTCGTTGAAGGCGTGTATCTCTCCGTCCCGCGAGCGCGTGCCCTCCGGGAAAAACATGATCGAGCAGCCCTGGCGCAGCGTGCGCGCGCACCGCAGCATCGCCTGGGCGCCCTTGCGGCGGTCGGACCGGTCCACGGGGATGTCGCCCGCCATGCGCAGCATCCAGCCGACCACCGGCACCCGGAAGAGCTCCGCCTTGGCCAGCCATTTCGAATCGTTGATGATGTGGGCGATCACGGGAATGTCCGCCATCGACTGGTGATTGCTCACCACGACGTAGGCCTGGCCCGGC
>DATNLV010000623.1:0-5169 GCA_035602665.1 Bryobacteraceae bacterium
CGCATCATACAGCCCGGACGGGACTTTATGCCCAACCAGGCCGTCGAATTGAGAGGCGTAGTCCCATTCCGCCTGGTGTTCGCTGCCAATCTCCGCGACGTGCTCCCCATCAACGAAGCCGCGCACCTTGCATCCCGGCTCGGCGTGGCCGAACGTATCGAAGACGGTGATGGTAACTGTGGCGGGTCCAAATGGTTGTGTGGCCGTGTAGCCGACGACTGCTGAGGCTAGAAGAAGAGTGAGTCCGCGAAGGAGTGTCATTGTCGTCTATCTCCGAAGTTACCCTAGAATCCATCGAACAGCGTCGCCGCCTATGCGCGAGCCCGCGCTACACCGACCCTTCGAGCGCGCCTTCGGCGATCAGGGTGTCCACTCGCTCGATGGCGGCCGTCAGCGGCTGGTCGTTTTCGACGCTTGGCAGGAGCGCGCGGACGGCTTCGAGTGGCGCGCTGGTGCGGAGGGGGCGGAGGAAGTCCAGGGCGCGGGCGGCGGCTAGAGCTTCGATCGCCAGAACCAGACGCGTGTTGCCGACCACGCTCTGCAGCTTCAGCGCCGCCGTCATGCCCATGCTCACGAAGTCCTCTTTGTTGCCGCTGGTGGTGATGGAGCCCGTCGATGCGGGGTTGGCCAGCACGCGGTTCTCGGCGACCAGGGCGGCGGCGGTGACTTGCGCCATCATCAGGCCGGATTCGAGGCCGGGGTGCGCGGCCAGGAATGGCGGCAGGCCTTCGTTGAGGAAGGGATTCACCAGGCGGTCGATGCGGCGCTCGGAGATGCCGGCGAGCGCGGTGAGAGCGATGGCCAGGTAGTCCAGGTGGAGCGCCAGGGTCTGGCCGTGGAAGTTGCCGCCGGAGAGGATCTCGTCGCCGATGACGAGCGGGTTGTCGGTGGCGGAGTTGAGCTCGATTTCGAAAACGCGGCGGGCTTCGGCCAGCGTGTCGCGGACGGCGCCGTGGACCTGGGGCGCGCAGCGCATCGAGTAGGCATCTTGAACGCGGCCGCAGCCGAGATGCGAGTCGCGGATCTGGCTGCCTTCCATCAGGCGAACCAGGCGGGCGGCGCTGCGGGCCTGGCCGGGATGCGGGCGGGCGCGCTGGATGGCCTCGTGGAAGGCGCGGGGCGTGCCGCGCTGGGCGTCGGTGGTCATGGCGCAGACGACGTCGGCGGCGTCGGCGAGGCGCTCGGCGGCGATCAGTTCCAGGCAGCCGAGCGAGAGCATGGCCTGGGTTCCGTTGACCAGCGAGATGCCTTCCTTGGAGGCGAGCGTGAGGGGCTCGATTCCGGCGCGGCGGAGGGCTTCGCCGCCGGGCATGTGGGCGCCTTCGAACTCGGCTTCGCCTTCGCCGATCAGGACCAGCGCCATGTGCGCCAGGGGGGCCAGGTCTCCGCTCGCGCCCACGCTGCCGCGCGAGGGCACGGTAGGCGTGACGCCGCGGTCGAGCATCTGGCAGAGACGCTCGGCCACCACGGGGCGAATGCCGGAAAGGCCCTTGGCCAGGACGTTGGCGCGGATGAGCATCATGGCGCGGACTTCGGCGCGGCGGAGCGGGGCGCCCACGCCGCAGCAGTGCGAACGGACCACGTTGCGCTGCAATTGCTCGAGGTCGCTGGTGGGGATTCTTATGTCGGAGAGCTTGCCGACTCCGGTGTTGACGGCGTAGACGGGCGCGTCTCCGGCGGCGAGGCGCTCGACCACGGCTCGGGACGCGTCCATTTTGGCTACAGCTTCGGGCGCCAGCGCGACGGGCGAGCCGGCTTGGGCTACGGACAGGACTTGATCGATGGTCAGGTGCTCGCCGTCGAGAAGGATCATAGAATCTATGGTAGGGCGAGCCGAGGCGGGTTGTTGGGCGGCACAGGCTGAACGAAAAGGCCGGCCAAAAGATTTTGGGCCACCGATGAACCCCGATGAACGCCGATCAAAGAGAAAGATCTTATCGGCGTTCATCGGCGTTCATCGGCGGCTAATAATGTTTTGAAAGGGCGCCAAGGATGGAGCGACTTCCGTATCAGGCTACTCCGCTCGGGGCGGCGTATGAGGGCATACGGCTGCCGGTGGCGGTGCTGCTGGACAATGTCCGCAGCGCGTACAACGTGGGCGCGTTCTTCCGGACAGCGGATGGGACGGCTATCGAGCGGCTATATCTTTCCGGCATCACGGGCCGGCCTCCGCAGCGCGCTATCGCCAAGACGGCGCTGGGGGCCGAAGAGCGGGTCGCGTGGGAATACGCCTGGGATCCGTTGCCCTTCGCCCTCGGGCTGCGCGCGCGGGGATACGAGATCGCGGCGGTCGAGACCAGTTTGCATTCGGTGGATCTTTTCGACTGGAGGCCGCGGTTTCCGGTGTGCGTCGTGTTCGGGCACGAGGTGGAAGGCATCAGGCCGGAGCTGCTCGCGGCGGCGGATTGCTCGGTCCGTATCCCCATGCTGGGCGCCAAGCACTCGCTGAACGTGGCGACGGCGGGGGGCGTGATACTCTACGAACTCTTGCGCAAGTACCGTGCGCTCGAAGGGAGCTCCCATGAAGAAGCTGGCGATCGGCTTTCTGTTCGCGGCCGCGGCGTTCGCGGCTGACCCGGAGCTGCTGCGGCTGGCGATGCCGGAGGCGCGGATTCTGGCGGGGATCGATGTCGCGAAGGTGAAAGACACGCCCTTCGGCAAGTTTGCGATCGCGCAGCTCTCGGCGGCGCAGGACCCGCAGTACGATGCCTTCGTCAAAGCCAGCGGCTTCGATCCTCGGGAGAGCGTGGACGAGATCCTGGTGGCGAAGGCCGATGCAGGGGAGCGCAGGCTGATGCTGGCTCGCGGCCGGTTCGAACCCGGGCGGATTCTGGATGCGGCCGCGGCCGCTGGTGCGGGCGTCGCGACATACCACGGCACGCAGGTGCTGGTCAGCTCGGATGCGTGGCTGGCGTTTCTGAGCGCGTCGATTGTGGCCATGGGCGACCCGGCCAGTGTGCGCGCGGTGGTGGACCGGCGGGACAAGAGCGCCGGCCCGGCGGCGGAGATCGCCTCGCGGGTGAACCAGGTGAGCAAGGACTACGCCCTGTGGTTCGTTTCGGCTTTGCCCATCTCCGAACTGTTGCAGGACCTGCCCAGCGGGGGCGCCGGCGATGCGGTCAAGGGAGAAGTGCTGCGGTCGGTGCAGAAGGCCAGCGGGGGCGTCACCTTCGGCGATTCGGTAAGGCTCTCGGCCGAGTTGACTGCGGCGAGTGGGGAGGACGCTTCGAAGCTGGCGACGGTGCTGAGGTTTTTGGCCGGCGCGATCGGGCAGACGCAAGCGGATGTGGCGGCCGAGGGCAGCGTAGTGAAGCTCGGGATGACGCTGAGCGAGGCGCAGTTAGAAGCGCTGTGGACCAAGGGGGGCAAATGAGACGCCGATGCCTGTATAATCCGCATATGCGAACTTGTACGTTGATTGCCCTTCTGAGTTGCGCCTTGTTGATTCCGGCTGCGGCGCCGGCGGCGGATTCGAGCCTGCTGCGACTGGCCCCGGCGGACTCGGAGGCGCTGATCGGGATAAACATCCGACAGATACTGGCCTCGGATTTCGGGAAGATGGTGATGGCGCAGATGGCTGGGCCCAGCCATCCTGAGGTCAAGGCGTTCTCCGACCAGGCGGGATTCGACCCCATGCGCGATCTGGAAGAGGTTCTCATCGCCGCGCCGGCGAAGCAGAATCCGAGCGCGCTGTTCCTGATGCGCGGCAAGTTCGATGTGGCCAAGCTGGCGCAGCTGGCCGCGATGGGCGGGATGAAGGGCGCCGATTACAAGGGCGTCCAGGTCATGGTGAGGTCGGGGCAGAAGGGCGGATTCTCGGCCGTGGCCGTGATGGATCCTACGCTCATTGTGGGCGGCGACGAACCGGGCGTGCGCGCGTTTGTGGACCGGAGCGGGACGGGCGCGGGCCTGGGCGAGGAGATCGCGGCGAAGGCCAGCGAGGCGTCGAAGGCGAACGATATATGGATGGTGGTGCACGCGGCTCCGTCGGCGTTCTCGCCGCAGGGGGCGAATCCGGGGGCGGCGGGCAAAGTGATGGAGTCGATCGAGCAGGCGTCGCTGGGCGTGAAGTTCGGTAGCGACATCGTGGTCTGGGTGAAGGCGGTGACGCACACGCCGGAGGACGCCGCGGGGCTGGTCTCCGCGCTGCAGTTCTTCAGCAGCATGGCGGCGAGCCAGAAGTCGAACGCGCAGATGACGGCGATGCTGCAGCGGCTGAAGATCGGCTCGGAGGGCAACACGGCGAAGATCTCGCTGACGATTCCGGAGGCGGACGCGGAGGCGGCGGTGCGGGACGCGATGGCCAGTGGGAAGAAGCAGTCCAAGAACGAGCCGAATGTGGGGTGGGACGTGACCGGCGGGCCGGCGGCCGCGGCGAAGCATTAGGTCCGCTCCCTCGCGGTCGCGGCTCGGTAACGGGCGGGGCACGCGGCGGGCACGCGGGCACACGGGGCGCACGGGGTACGCGGTGGGCACACGCGGGCACGCGGCGGGGGCACTCGGAAGGCACACGGCGGGCACGCGGTGGGGCGCGGCGGGGCGCACGGGGGCACAGACCGGGGGCACGAACTGGGGGCACGGAGCGGGAGGCGGGAATGGACAATTCTAGTGGTGGGCTGGATCGGCGCGCGTTTCTGGGCGTGGTCGGGGCGGGGCTGCTGTGGGCCGAGGCTCCGGAGCGCGGGGCGATTCGCAGCGAGATCGAGAAACGGCACGGCGAAGCGGTCGCGCGACTGCAGGAGTGGATACGCCAGCCGTCGATCGCGGCCGAGAACAGGGGCGTCGATGAGGGCTGCGAGCTCACCATGCGCCTGCTTCGGGAGGCGGGATTCGACCGCGTCTCCAAAGTGCCGACCGACGGGCAGCCAGGCATCTTCGCCACGCTCGACGCGGGCGCTCCGCGCACCGTCGGGCTCTACTTCATGTACGACGTGAAGCAGGTGGACCCGGCGGAGTGGTCGTCTCCTCCGTGGGCCGCGGCGCTGGTGGACAAGCCCGGAGTCGGGAAGGTCGTGGTGGGACGCGGGGCGGTCAATCAGAAGGGTCCGGAGTCCGCCGTGCTGGCTGCACTGCACGCGCTGCGGGGCGCGGGGCGGAAGCCTCCGGTCAACCTGGTGCTGGTGGCGGAGGGCGAGGAGGAGATCGGCTCGCCGCACTTCCCGCAGATCG
>DATNLV010000573.1:0-6644 GCA_035602665.1 Bryobacteraceae bacterium
ACTCGGGCAGGGTCGATACATGCTCGACGGACGAGCAGGACCATACCACGTCAAATGTCCGCTCCGGATAGTCGATGGACCGCATGTCCATGTTGCGGACTGTCAATCGTTCCCGTGGGTAGGGGAAAGGGTTGGCGGTAAGTACCCTTTCGGCAGTCAGTCTCGATTCGTTCCAGACGCTGCCTTCGTCGTAGAGGTCCGTGGCTGCGACGTTCTCACTCAGGTGCGCGAAATGGTAAATAAGGGGCTCCTGGCCTACTCCAAGCCCCAGCATCGAAGGGACGGGCTTGTCTCCATGGATCTCCTGATACTTCTGGGCCAGCCAGCAGAGTTCCCAGCGCTTGCGCGGCGTAAGCGATGCGGAGATATCTTCAAACCGCGCGCGGAAGCAGGCGCCGAAGGCCGGGTTTGCCAGATCGGTGGCATCGGCCAGTTTCCCTCCAGCGGTTCCTCCCGCCGGGCGCGGCCGTGGCGGCGCTTTCGGGACAGGCGATAGGCGCGGGATCAGGCCTTGGAATACGCGTTTGATGTTCGAGGCATTCATAGTCAGGCGAAGCGTGCCAGCCGGGCATTCATCACATTTCCGCCGATTCCCTGGCGGCGCAGCTCATCGAAGAGCGCCAGCCATTGCTTGCCAGCCGAATCGACGGAGTAGAGTTTTGCTCTCTCGATTCCCGCCTCCACCAGCCGTTGCCGCAAGCCCTCGGCCGGGCAGAACAGGAGCCGTTCCAGAGCTTCGACGAAGGAGTCGATGCGATAGGGATCGAAGTAAGCCGCGGCGTCCCCGTACGCCCAGCGGTGTGCGGCGATGTCGGACACGACCGCCGGCGTGTGGCAGCACATGGCTTCCAGGGGTCCGTACCCGAATCCTTCGTAAAAGGAAGGGAACACCGTCGCCTCCGCGAGTGTGTTGAGCACGCGCAGTTCTCGAAGAGGCACGTCGACAAGGTGAATGATCCGTTGTTGCTGGATCAAGGGCTTCATCGCCTTCATGGCCTCGTCGCATTTCCAGCCGGGGTGTCCCACGATGATCAGGCGAAGGTCGGTCTGTTGCCGGGAGAGCAGCTTCTCGAAAGCGCGGATGAGGCTGATGTGATTCTTCCGCGGCTCGATGGTGGAGGTCATGAGCAGGTAAGGGGGCACGGTCTGCCACGAGGATGCAAGGCGCTCGTTCCCGTCCGGCTTTCCGTAGGCGTCCGCGCGGCGGCTCCGCAGGATCGAGACTAACATCTCAGGCAGGCGCTCGGGGTAGTAACCGTCAGCCAACACGTCCGGAATGATCACGCTGCGCTCCTCGAGTTCCGGAAATGCGCGCAACAAATCCTCCCTGGTCGGCCCCGAATTGCACACATAAATGGAGTCGCGCAGGCAGCGGCGAATGCCGCGAAAGTGATTGGAGATGTCGGCTTGAGACCCCACCAGGTCGGGCCGCATCCCGGGAATCATGTCATAGTAGCGAATCAGCTTGCAGGTCTTCGGGCCCACCCGTATGGGCTGGGAATCGTGAAACATCGCGAAATCGAATCCCGAAGTTTCCAGGCGGGGCGCCGGCAGGCCCATAAGAGACCGGGCGGAGAGCATCCGGCCGCCCAGATTGGCCAGCAGCATCGGGCAGCGGCGCGCGATCTCGATGTCCGCCTCCGCCAGAGAGGGGGCCAGCAGGCTGCGCCAGATGCCGTCCCAGAAGACCTCGCTGTCCAGTAGATCTGTGTGGACCCGCCGTCCCAGCGTCAACCGCCACATCCTTCGCAATTGCTGGAGTCCGCGCACAGGCGCGAACACGGATTTGGGCGGATGGCGATCGACCAGGGCCTGGATGAAGCGCGCCTGGTTTTCCATGCGGCGCGCCTGGCGCGAAGAGGGCGAGAAACGGTGGCCAACCACGGCGTCGTCCCGGCCGAAAATCAAACCGGTTGGCTGAATGCGTTCGAGTCGATAGAGCGCTTTAAGCAAAACGCGTGACTCCTGGGCAATCCCGCAATAGCCCAGAGAGGCGTACGAGAGATCGACGAGAACTTTGTATCGGCAGTCGTTCATTGTGGATCGGCTCTGCGCAAGGAATCCTCAGTATAGGCGTTGGCGGGAAGATGTGACAACCGACCAGGCCAGAATTTGCCGACGTTAAATCGAGAAATTCAATTTCGAGCAGGGTATAAGAACCTATGAATACCCTGTTATTGGCGGCCGCGGACCGCCTCCCGGTCGCCGCTCAAATCGGCGCCGCTGCGTTTGACGGGGTAGGGCGACTCGCCCATCATCCCTTCCCACAGGATGCGGTTGAAGCGCGGCGCGTCGAGCTGATCCGCCTCGGTGAAATCCAGGCCCGTTGTTTTCGACTGCCAGTAAGCGGCGTCGTGCCGGGGCGGGTCCGGGAGCGAGCCGGTCACGACTGGCTCGGGCAGCGGCAGCGCTGAAGTCCGCAGAACCCGGGGCACGACGGCCGAGTAGGTCCAGGGCCGCAACTCCGGCTGAAACACGTCGGCCATCGGAGGGGTCAGCCCATCGTTGAGGCTCAGCGGCTGGATGCCCAGCAGGTCTTCGATGGTCCGAAGAACACTGACGGTTGTATAGCGAGTCGAGACCACGGCGCCCTGTTTCACGTACGCTCCCACCACGTAGGCGTTGCTGCGGTGCGCGTCGACATGGTCGGGTCCGTCCTGGGCGTCGTCTTCGATGACGAAGATCACCGTGTTGTTCCGGTACGGGCTGCCGGCAACTCGCTCGATGAGGCGCGCCACCGCGTAGTCGTTGTCGGCCATCTGGGTCTCCACCGTGTTGACCCCATCGATGGCCGTGCCGAAGTCCCCGAAATGATCGTGAGGGAGGCGAACCAGCTCCAGGCGGGGCAACTCTCCGTTGGCCACGTAGCGATCGAATTCGCGCTCCCATTCCTTGAAGCGCCAGAAATCGGGAAAGTTCTGGTCGAAGCCGCGGAAGTATGGATCGGTGGCGTCGAGCAGCGCGGCTTTGGTAGCGAATGCCACCTGCACCGGTTTGCCCGTGGCCTCCGGCGTGAAAGGCGCGCCGGCCGGAGCGAACGGATCGCGCAGAAGCGGCGACAGCAAGGCGGCATCCCCGGCCGGGAGCGAATAGCGTGCCAGGTCGAGGAAGAATCCGTAATTCCGCAAGCTGAGGTGCGCCCGCAGCGCCGCATCCCACAGGTAGCCCGTTCCGGCTTCGTCGCCGGGGCCATCCGGAGCGGAGACGTCGGCGGTTCCAGGCAGCAGATCCGGGTCATCGGGCTGAGCCGGATCCGCGGCCAGACGCGCGGCGGTGCTGGCGTGCCCGACGTTGATTTCGCGGTTGGTGCCCTCATAGTCGTAGTTGAGGCCGCGGCCCGCGTAGTTGACCGGCTCGGTCTTCTCGACCGAATCGGCGGTCCGCGCGGATGTGGACCAGTTCCATCCGTCACCGCTCACCTCGCCGCTGTCGTAGAAATTGTCGAGCGTGACGAACTGCCGCGCGAGCTGGTGGAAGTTCGGCGTCAGCGGTTCCGGGAAGAGCGTGAGGGCCGGATCGCCGTTGCCCCGGTCCAGATCGCCCAACACCTGATCGTAGGTGCGATTCTCTTTGACGACGTAAATGACGTGCTCGATCTTGCCGCGCAAAGAGGGCAGAACTCCGTCGCGCTCGCGGCTTGCCTCGAAGTTGTTATTCGCGGCCACCTGCGCGGTCAGCCCGCGCAGCTCGTCACGGTTCGGCACCGGAATCGTCAGGAAGCCGGCCTTGGTGAGCTGCCATACGTATTGATTGGCGGCGGGGCAAGGCGGGCTCTTGATCGGATTCGCGCAGCCGCCGGGGTTCGGCCCGGCATTGCTCTTCCCATTGACCACATAAAGGATCGATCCCTGGCGGTTCAAGCTGACGGATTCCGGATACCAGCCGGTAGGGATCAAGCCAGCCACGCTCCCGGCACTGCCATCGCCGCTCAACTCCACCACCGCGACCGAGTTGGTGCCTCCGTTTGTCACGTACAGCGTCCGTTCATCCGGCGACAAGGCCAGGCTGTTTGGATTGCTTCCCTTGAGGCCGGCGCGGTTCTGCCCGGTCACGTCCAAGGTGGAAGCGACCCGATCGCCGGCGGTGTCGATGATGGCCACCTGGTCGGTGGCGTCCAAGGCGACGTAGAGCAGCGTCTGCGCCTTGTTCAGGATCATCTTGTTGGGCTGGCCCTTCACGGCGATACGCCCGGCGATTTTCGGAGCCGCCCCCGAGATGTCCACGGTCACGATTTCCCGGTCTCGAATGCTGGACACGTAGACTTTGCTGTTGCCTTTGATCGCCACCCAGTATGGATACTCGCCGCCCGCGACGCCGTGGCGGCTGGGATCGTTCTTGCCCGGGCGCAGATCCAATTCGGCAATCTTGGTCCGGCCCGGAATATCCACGACGCTGATGGAATCGTTCTCGTAGTTGGCCACCACCAGGCGATTGCCCGCGGCGTTCACGGCCAGTCCGGCCGCGGCGGGCGGCACCAGACCGTAGACCTTGGAGGAATGGCCCAGCGAGATCGGCAAGGCCGCTTCCGGCCGGCCCGACGATCCCTTGACGAAAACATGAACGTTGTCGTCCACTCCCCCCGAGACATAAAACTCGTTGCCGTTCGGGTTCCAGGCCAATCCCACGAAAGTGTTCGGCACCTGGAGGACCTGCAGCTTCACCGGAGGGCTGGTGGAGATGTCGTACACGAAGACGTATTCGTTCGAAGCGGACGCGACCGGCCGTCCCTTCGCGTCCCGGTTCCGGTTGTACCCGCTGGTCAGGATGAGCAGAGTGTTCCCGTCGGGACTGGTCGCGGTGGTCACGGCATGATCGGCGACGAACTTCGAGAAGGGGGGCGGCAGGCCCGGATTGAGGGGCTCGAACACCGACCCCTTGGCGGCCGTAGGGGTGATCTGCTTGCCCGTCGGCAGTTGCTCACCGGCATAGAGCATCACGGCCATCAGCAGGATCGCCGGAACTATCGTCAGCACCACTTTCACTTCCTCACCTCCATGAACCGGGGGGCGGGCTTCAGCCCGCGCGGGGCTTCAGCCCCGCTCCTTACGGCAGCGCCTTGAAGTCCGTCCAGAAGTGCGACTCCAGGTCGTGAAGGATGGGGCTCTGCCAGCGGAGATCGGCATGCTTGGCGATGTGGTGCGAGGCTTTGAAGCCGATGCCGCAGGGGTGGCCCATCGAAGCGCGGAACGACATCGCTTCCGCCATGGCCGAGTCCGCCACCTTCGCCGAGGTTGTGCCGGCCGGACCGTAGGGCGGCTCCCACGGCTTGGCGCCGCGCGGCGACAGGTCGATGTGCCCGCACAGCGTGCGCTCGTCCGGGTCCGGTTTGTGTTCGAACATGTCGTAGTGATCCGACAGCATTTGCTGCCCCTTGATGACGTCGATCTGGCCCTTGCTCTGGTCCATCAGCTGTTCCCAGCGAGCGTGGCGGGCGTTGGAGCTCTCGGAGTTGTCCGCCATCGGGAAATCCGTCTCCTCGCGCGCCAGCTTTTCGTTCACCGGAAAATTCGAGCCCACGAAGTAGCCGTCGCTGGTCCGCAGCAGGGTCACGTTCTTGAGGCCCAGTTCCAGGCTCGCGATCTCTTTGGTCTTGCGATCGGCCACCAGCCAGTTGTTGGCGTAGCCGCCGTTGTTCCCTTCCTTCATGATGCTCGCGAACTCATCGATCGAAGAGGCGTATTGCATGGCCTTGCGAGCGCGCACGAATTCCGGAATGCCGTTGGGATCGAATCCGAAAAAGTGCGAGATGGTGGTCTCGGCGATCATCATCCCGGCGGAGTTGACGCCGAAATCGGAGCCGCTGTGGATCAGGCCGGGAAAGCCGTCCATCAGAATGCGGTTGCCGTCCTTGGGGTGAATATCGAAGATGATGTTCCAGCGCGAGCCTTCCGCGTAACCGCTCCACAGGTTGTGGCCCAGCACCGGCCGGCCGTCGCGGGTGTAGGAACCGGTGGCCACGAACGCGCTGCAACGCTCGGGCGGCACCAGCGCCGCGGTCTTGCCCTCCTGCGCCTGGCGCCACTTGAACCAGTAGGGAGACAGCTCCATCCACGCGTTCATCACGGTGAGGTCGAGCGTGTCCAGCTTCACGCCGTGCGCCGCCAGGCCGTCGGACATTCCCTGCAACTCCGCGCGGTATTCGGCGGGCACCTTGGGCCAGAGCATTTCGCGCGCGGCGGTGCGGAAGAAATCCCAGTCCTGGTTGGTGTCGTGGTTGAGCAGCACGCCGATCACGCCTTGCGCGTCGCGGATCTCGGATGCCAGAAGGTAGCCGTGCTGGTAGCCGACGTCGGCGGGAGAGCCCTCCAGGTGGACCACGATCCAGCCTGCCTTCTCGGATCGCGAGGCATGGCGCAATCGCTCGGCGTCGCCCGGCTCGCGGGAAACCAACACCGCGGCGCACAACAACGCAAGGACAACGGCGCCTGGGCCGTAACGACGCATACTCCCACCTCCTGAATACCTCGATTGTAGCGCGGGGGCCGCGCTCACCCTCTGCCTTTGGGGGGCGGGCTTCAGCCCAATGCCACTCGTTTTTCCGGCGAGGGCTATGCTGGCCAGCCGAGGATAAGCAGGCCGGGCTAGCCGCCCACGAGCTGTCGGCGCAAGGCTGGGGCTTCCGTGGAGTCCTGCCGGGAGCTGCT
>DATNLV010000649.1:0-14102 GCA_035602665.1 Bryobacteraceae bacterium
CCTACGCGGACTACGCCGAGCGCTATTTCCGGTTCGGCGCCCATCTCGGCGGGCGAGACCAGAAGGCGGTCCGCAAGATCGTCTCTGGCTTGGTGAAGCTGCTGCATCCAGACGGCAAGGTGTCGCAAGAGGAACTCCAGGAGTACCTGGCCTATGCAATGGAGATGCGGCGGCGGGTGAAGGAACAGTTGAAGAAGATGGGCGGGCTGGAATACTGGGACACCAGCTTCTCGTTCATCGAGAAGGAGTCTGGGCAGGAGACGTTCGTACCAGTTCCGGAGATGGGCGGCGGCACCGTGATCGCGGAGGGCAACCTGCCGCCAGGAAGTGTCTACACCATCGGCACCGACGTTGCGGATCGGCGTCTGGCCCTGTTTCTGCTTCAATCCCAGATGAACCCAGGTTCCGGCCGCATCATCCCTCTCGGCAATCTCTCCACCAAGATGAAGGAGGCGATCAAGACGGCCGACGCTCACCTCAAGGCGAACCTGAACAACCTCGGGATCGATCGCGACCTGAAGAGCTACGATTTCACGATCCAGGCAATCAACCTGAATCAGGCGAAGGAAGGAGCGGAGACTGCAGTGGCCTTCTTCCTTTCGATGGTCTCGGCAATCCTCGGCAAGCCCGTCCTCGATCGAACCGTCGTTCTGGGTGAGATGAGCGTCCAAGGCATGCTGCTCAAGGTGAATGCGCTTCCCGAGCGTATGCAGCTCGCAGTGGAATCAGGCGCCAAGCGCATCCTGATTCCGAGTGAAAACAAGCGGGATGTTGCGGACGTGCCGGACGCCGTCCTGACGGCGATCCAGTGGCAGTTCTACGATTCGCCGACGCGCGCAGCGATTCTGGCGCTAGGACTTGGGTAACATTCCTGTCGCGCACGCACCCATTAGCGACCGGTTCAGCGTCCGTGTGCTATAGTGTGGGCTGAAACGGACTTGGACACCAGATGGACACCACAGGTGGGCGCCATGCGGGCTGGGGGTCAGATTCCCTTACTCGGTTTGGTGTCTGTTTTGGTGTCCGTTTTCGGGTCAAA
Organism: Bryobacteraceae bacterium; assembly: GCA_035602665.1. Lineage (GTDB taxonomy): Bacteria > Acidobacteriota > Terriglobia > Bryobacterales > Bryobacteraceae > DASWZN01. The sequence goes on from DATNLV010000649.1 coordinate 1,040, forward strand.
CCGGGTAGAATTGGGAGAATCCAGAGGCTTTGGAGATCGACCGCGGAATCGAAGAAGCCGTCTGGAATCAGCTAAGTAGCTGAGAAGTCAGGGTTGCGGGAGTAATTCAGTGGTAGAATGCCAGCTTCCCAAGCTGGACGTCGTGGGTTCGAGTCCCATCTCCCGCTCCAACTCCTCAAGCTTGGCGGCACCCACAAAACCTAGGAAGGCATGAACGCCGGAGTCAATTCCGATTTCGTTCACCGCAACGCCGCCTTCTTCGCCGATCCCGAGAAGACACACCGATCCAGAACAGCTTGATCTGCTGGTTGGCCGTCGCGGATGACCGCTCACAACATCCGCCACGAGTATCACGAGACGGAGGGCGGGCACACGTGGATCAACTGGCGGCTTTACCTGGCCTGGACCTGAGGGCGTCCACGCCGGCCCGCCGTGCGTAGTCTGAGAGAATTGTCTGTACTGGGAGGTTGAGAGATGTATCTGGGAAAGACTGTTTTCTGGGCGACGGCAATGCTGGCGCTCCTGGTGTCCGCAAGCGCCACGTCGAACCCGCCGAGCCTGCGCGTGGGCGCCGCGCGCATCGACATCACGCCGGCGGCCGACCCGGCCAATCCACCCTCGGGCAAATACGCGCACGAGAAACTCTACCTGCGCGCGATCGTGCTCGACAACGGCGCCGCCCGCGCCGCGTTGGTCGGAGCCGACCAGAGCATGCTGATGGAAAACGTGTGGGCGGCCGCCTCGAAACAGATCGCCGCCGAGCTCGACTGCCCCGTCGAGAACATCATTCTCTCGGTGACTCACACGCACAGCGCGTGGGGGCCGGGCGATCAACCCTTCCGCCGCTTCGGTCAAGGTGGCGGGGCCGCGCCCGACCCAAGTGCGCCACCGCCGCCCATCGTCGGCCAGATTATGGACGCCATAAAGCAGGCCAAGGCGAAGCTCCAGCCCGCGCGCGCCGGCTTCGGCACCGGCCTTTCCTACCTCAACGTGAGCCGTGACAATATCGACGCCGCCACCCACCTCTGGACGCAGGCCCCGAACCTCAACGGACTGTCGGACAAGACCGTCGCCGTGCTCAAGTTCGAATCGCTCGAGGGCGAGCCCATCGCGGTCTTCATGACCTACGCCATGCACCCGGTCAACGGCTTCCTCAGCGACATTATCAGCGCGGACTTCTGTGGAGCGGCATCGCGCCATATCGAAGAGGCCTACGGCGATAAGATCGTCGCGGTCTTTGCGCAGGGCGCCTCTGGCGATCAGAATCCCCTCTACCTGCGCGCCTCGACCAACGTGATGGCCTCGCGCTACGGCGCCACGATTACCGGTGGCGTGATGACCCGCGAACCGATCGAGGCCCCCCTGCGCGACGGCAAGGTCCCGTCGCACAAGGCCGACCCGCAGGTCATCGACACGATGGAAAAGGTGATGGAAAGCGAAGGCGTGCTGCTCGGCGAAGAGGTCATCCGCGTGATGAGCAACACCACCCGGCTGGACCCGGGGCCGGCCATCAGCGCCGCGCAAACGACCATCACGTGCCCGGGGCGCAACCGCCTGGACAATGCTCGCGAGGGCACGCCCGGCAAGTATGAGGACGGAGAACCGGTGCAGGTCCGCCTCGGCGTGATCCGCGTCGGCAGCATCGCCATCGCCAGCGTCAACGCGGAGATCTACGCCGCCATCGGACTGAAGTTCAAGGCTGCCTCGCCGCTCGCCAACACGATGCTGGTTACTATCGCCAACGGCAGGGCGAACTCCGGCTACGTGCCGAACGACGCCTCCTTCGGCGCAAATACCTTCCAGGTGCTCGGCTCCCGTTTGAAGCCGGGTTGCGCCGAAGACGGCATCGTGAATGGCCTGGTCGACCTGATCCAGGCCAGCGGAAAATAGGGACGTGCCTCAGCGCCTGACCACCCACGCCAGGCCGTCGGGCTGTTTGCCGGCGTCAATGCGGCCTGTGACCTCGAGCGACTTGAGATCGATCACGGCGACATAGTCGTCCGGCGTGCAGGCCACGTAGGCGCGAGCGCCGTCGGGTTGCATTTGAATCCCCGCCGCGCCGCGTCCGATCTTCACGCGCTTCAACTCGTGGCGCGTCCTGGCATCCAGGATCACCACCTCCGGACCATTCAATCTTGAAACGAACACCAGCAATCCATCCGGCGTGAACTTGAGCCGGTTCGCGCTGCGAACATCGGCATTCAGGGTGTCGACGACTTTCTTCTCCGCGGCGTCGAGAACGGAAATGGTGCCATCCTGCGCGTTGGCGGCCCAAATTTCCTTGCCATCGGGAGTAACATCGAAACCCTCGTCCCCTTTACCGACCGGAACGACGGTTTCGTCCCAGTCTTCCTGCGGACCCATCGGCCCCTGCCTGGTAACTTTGTCGATGATACTCATCGTGGCGGAACTTACATTGGAAGTTACGATCCGCTTCAGGTTTTCGGAAACCAGGACCATATGCGTCCGGTTCTGGCCGGTGCCGAGCACCCAGTCCACTCGCCTGGTTGCGGGATCATAGGTGCCGATCACCTTGTTGGTCTCGGCCGTGAACCACAGCTTGCCGCCGGCGAAGTCGAGCCCGTGGGCTCCGCGCAGCGCGCCGAGGTCGATGGGCGGCAGCGCCTTGTGCTCGACCAGATCGACGACCGAAATGGTGTTGTAGGCGCCACCGGGGCCGCCGTAGTTCGAGATGTATGCCAGTTTCCCATCGGCGTCCGCGACAACCTCGTGCGGGTCCGGTCCGGAGGGCATGCGCGCGAGGACTTTCAGAGTCGCTGGATCGACCATCGCGACCGTGTGGTCTCCCTTAGAAAGGACCAGTAACACCGTGGACGGAGCGCTTTGTCCTTGTAAGACGGCGAGTCCCAGGCAAGCCGTCAAGATCGCAAGTGTGATTTGTAACTTCATCATGTCGACATTATCCTCCAGCAGACGGATACAGATTCAACTCACCGGGCGCGTCAGCGGCGCAGGGCACCGGTGAGACTACGGATTGGCACGATGTGGGAGTCGCTGACGGAGCGATCAAGGTTCTGGCGCGCGACGACAAGTCGGGCACCTCACGCCAGGCCGCACGCGCGGCGGGACCGTGCTGCGTGGGTTTGCGGACTCAATCGGCACCAGCGAGTTCCCTTCAGGGGCATCGTTCCCACCACGATGACCGGCTTTGGGGCCGCCAGTCCGGTGGCATCGAATGAGAGCGAGGAAGGGCGGCAGAAGAACCGGCGCGTCGAGGTGTGGCTGCGGACCATGTAGAGGTCTGTGTCAGGCTGCTGTCAAGGCCGCTCCGCCTCCTGCTGCCAGGCTGCGGCTGTGCGCTTGAGGCGATCACCGACCGCTCTCACAAGGGCCCCGATCAGGCGCGGAAGTCCGGTGAGATCCTCCGCCAGAGGCTTGCCCTCGGCGCCGACGATCAGGGCGCCTTGGCGCATGAGAGCCAGTTGGGCGGTGGTGGATACGAACGTGAAGGCGACCGAACCGGCGATGCTGGCCGCCAGTCGGGGGGTGCCTCTCAGCCAGTGCACGAGGAACTCCAGGGCGTGCTGAAGCACCAACAGAAACGGCGCGAGAACGGCAACGGCTTTCCACATGGGCCGGACGCGGCGGAAGGCCTGAGTGATGGAACCCCACCATCCCGAGGTGAGGCCGCGGAATACCAACTCGGTCAGCATCGCGCCGATGGCGCTCTCGAGCCCCGCGCCGAGATTCATTACGAAGAAGAGGAAGCACCGGAACAGAGAGCTGAGCACGGCGGATTTCCAGTTCCAACCTCGAATGAAGGTGTCTTGGGGGCGGGACAGGAGCTGCCATAAGACCGAACCGGCGCTGACATCGGGTCGCGGCGTCACAGAACGACCGCCGTCCGGACGGCAAAAGCTAGGCGCATCGCGCGGGTCACGCAGGTGCGCCAGCCACGCGAGAAACGTACTCCTCTGGCGCCCGGCCGGAGCGTGACGGGGAAGCGCCGGTTCCTCCAGAGAAGCCGCGCGCGGGTCACGGCGTCGTAACGCGCAAACCGTTTCATGTGGGGATGATGACTCCCGCATTTCTCATGGTGATGGCACTTATGTGACAATTCGGCTAAGACATTTCGGCGAATCAATGTTTTTTAGGATTCACGGCGCCATCATGAACCTGTAACGATGGCGCCCCAAGCTTGTAGGCGGCGGGATGCCGGTGGACGGCTTCGCCGCCCGCAGGAGATCCGAACATGGGCGCCGAGATCCGGGTCTGGTGGAAAGACCGGCGTGCCTGCCGGTCCTTACGCGCGGGAGTATCTCTTCACTCCCATACGCTGCACTCGCGCGAGTATCTGACGTTCGTCCCCCGCTACCTGAAAGCTATTCCGCTGCTCGCCTGGCTGGCGCGCCGCGAAGCCCGGTGGCACGGCGTGGACGAGATCCCGCACGCGGAGTTTGCGCGCGTGTGGTGGACTCCGCCACTCTCGGCGCATGCCGCATGGTTGCTCGAGAAGTCGAGTATCGAGGACCGGTTGCAGCGGCGCGCGCTGGTCTCGATCACCGACCACGACAACATCGAGGCGGCCGGCGGGTTGCACACACACGAGGAGAGCCGTCACACGCCGGTGTCACTGGAGTGGACCGTTCCATTCCGTGGAGCATCGTTTCACGTAGGCGTTCACAACCTGCCGCCGGAGTGCGCTCATTCTCTAGTGCGACGCATGAATGAATACACCGCCGGTGGTTCGGAAGCGCTGCTGGCACAGCTGCTGGAAGAAGTGGGCGGCTATCCGGAGACGCTGGTCGTGCTCAACCATCCGTTTTGGGATGAAGACGGCGTCAGCGAAGATCTGCACCGGGGCGCGCTTGGCAGCTTGCTCGGGCTCTCGGGCCGCTGGCTGCATGCGCTCGAACTGAATGCGGACCGGCCATGGCGCGAGAACCTCGACACGATCGAATTGGCGCGGGCGAACAACCTGCCGGTGGTTTCCGGCGGAGACCGGCACGGATGCGATCCCAGCCCGGTTCTGAATCTGACCAACGCGACGGATTTCGGGGAGTTCGCCGAGGAGGTTCGCTCCGGCCACAGCACGATCGTGTTGCTGCCCCGCCTTCGCGAATCGCGCAAGGTGCGCCTGTTCGAGACGGCCTTCGACATTCTGCGCGATCATCCGGCTCACAGTCTGGGCTGGGTGCGATGGAGCGACCGCGTCTTCTATCAGGGCCAAGACGGAACGGTGACCAGCCTTGCTCAGTTGTGGGGATGCCGCCAACCTGGCGCCGTCAGCAACCTGGTGGGACTGATGGGCCTGCTCGGAAAACAAACAATGCGACCCGCCCTTCGCTGGGCGCTGGCCGAGAGAGCTCCGCTGTAATTGACGGGCTCATCACAGTTCTCTCACGCCTGTGTAACATTCCGGTGTTATTCGATGTACGTGCAAAGCACCGCCCGATTTCCCGCGCTCGATCCGACCGCGTTCTTCGATCGCCGGATCCGCCGTCTTCTGACGCCGGTTGCGCCCGCCATCGAACGGCTTCTCATGCTGGACCGGCTGGGCGTCACGTTCGGTGCGGTTCTCCGCGACGCCGGAACCGCGGACCCGTTCGCTACCCTGCTTTCCGAGCTAGCGGTTGAGTATCGCGTGGAGCCGGCCGACCTGGCGCGCATTCCGGCGAGCGGTCCGGTGGCGATCGTCGCCAATCATCCCTTCGGCATGCTGGAGGCCGCCATCCTCGCCGCCATCCTCTCGCGCGCGCGGCCTGACGTAAAGTTCATGGCGAATTCCATGCTCTCCGCAATTCCACAAATGCACGACCGCTTCATCTTCGTAAATCCGTTTGGCGGCCGGGAGGCGATTGCCGAGAACCGCGCGCCGCTGCGACGTTGTGTCGAGTGGCTGCGCGGCGGCGGCGCCCTGGCTGTGTTTCCGGCAGGCGAGGTTTCGCGTCTGGACCTGCGGCGGCGCGCTGTGGTGGATCCGCCATGGAGCCCGGGCGTGGCGCGGCTGATACGCACCGCCGGGTGTCCCGCGCTCCCGGTCTTCTTCCGAGGCGCTAATAGCCTGGGGTTTCACCTGCTCGGCGCCGTGCATCCCCGGTTGGGAACCGCGGCCCTGCCGCGCGAGCTGCTGAACAAGCGCGGCTGCACGATCGAACTTCAGATCGGTCGTCTTGTGTCGGCGGAAGCGCTGCGCGCGCTGGCCAGTGACGAGGACGCCATCGATTACCTCCGCTGCCGCACGGACATGCTGCTGAGCCGCGGACGCTGCGCGCGAAAGCCGCGTCGGATTTCGCGGCCGAGAACGGCGACCAAGACAACTCCACCCATTGCGGTGGAAACGCCCGCGGCGCTCCTCGAGGACGAGGTCTCGCGCCTCGGCGTTGGCCAGAGGCTTGCGGAACTGGAGGACCTGGCGGTCTACATCGCCCCTGGACGGGAGATTCCGCACACGCTCCGGGAAATCGGCCGGCTGCGCGAGCTCACCTTCCGCGCCGTCGGCGAGGGTTCCGGCCGGGCTTGCGACCTGGATGCCTTCGACCAGTGGTACCTGCATCTGTTTCTCTGGAACGCGCAGAAGCGAGAAGTGGCCGGAGCCTACCGCCTGGGCCCGACTCCGGACATTCTGCCGGCGCACGGCATTCGCGGGCTTTACACCAGCAGCCTGTTCCACTACAAGCCGGAGCTGTTCCGCCGCATCGGCCCGGCGATCGAACTGGGCCGTTCCTTCGTCCGGCCGGAGTATCAGAAGCAATTCGCGTCGCTGTTGCTGCTGTGGAAAGGGATCGGACAATACGTGGTGCGCCGGGCGGATTGCGCCGTGCTGTTCGGCGCGGTCAGCATCAGCAACGACTACAACCCGGTGTCGCGGGACCTGCTGGTGAGCTACCTCAAGCGCCAGGGCGATGCCGGCCTCGCGCGCCTGGTGAAACCCAGGCGGCCTTTCCACCCGAATGCGTCGAGTAACTGGCATGCCCACATCCTGAGCCGGTTCCTGAACGATTTGGACGAACTGGCCGACCCGATCGCGGATCTGGAGGTGGACGGCAAGGGTGTGCCGATCCTGATCCGGCAATACATGAAACTGGGCGGCCGCATGCTGGGCTTCAATGTAGACGCAAGCTTCTCAAACGTGCTGGACGGGCTGGTCCTGGTCGACTTACGCAAGACGCCGCCGGCGACGTTGTCGCGCTACCTGGGCAGGGAAGGCGCGCGGACGTTTCTGGCGCGCCATCGAACACAGTGCGCGTGAGGGTTCGTCACGGAACCACAGGCGAAGCCAGCGCGGGTTGCTCGCGTTGAGCTTTGCGGTGCTTGCCTGGGCAACGGATCGTCTTCATCGTTGCGATCTCCTAAGTCAAGCAGCTTTGTAACCCAAACTCAACATACCCGGGAAGTCTAACTTGGGACTCCCGTGTCCTGGTTAGTTTACACCCGGCCCTCCTCTTTCATGCATGCCGAGTCGCGGGCTCTTGAGGCGCCTCGGACGGCATTACGCTAATGTAACCTGGATTTCATTCGGCAGTAACGTTGATGTGGCAAAGTTAGCGCATCATGACCAAACACGCTGCTGTTGCGCTTGGAGTGTTGCTGCTCACGTCGTCGGGATCGGCACAGTTCGAAACCGCTGAGGTACTGGGCACCGTCCGGGATAACACCGGCGCCGTTCTGACGAAGGCGGCGATTAAGCTGACCAACCAGGACACGGGGATCGAGTCCAAGACAGCGACGGACGACAATGGCAACTATGACTTCTTGAACGTAAGAGTCGGCCGGTATAAGCTGACGGCCGAACTGACGGGCATGACGACTTTCTCCGCGAGCGGCATCCTGGTGGACGTCAACGCTCGCCGGCGCGTGGACATCACCATGCAAGTGGGCGCGGTGAACGAGACCGTCGAGGTGCAGGCCTCGGCCGAGGTACTCAACACCGACACGAGCGAGCACAGTCAGGTGGTCAACACGCAGCAGATCGTGGAACTGCCGCTGAACGGCCGCAACTATGCCGATCTGGCATTGCTTTCGACCAACGTCAGCCGCTCGCCGATGTCGGTGCTGTTTTCGGCCACCGGCACGCCGCGCGAGGGCGCGTTCAACGTGAACGGGATGCGCAGCACTTACAACAACTTCTTACTCGACGGCCTGGACAATAACGCATACTCGCCCAGCAACCAGGGCTACTCGAGCCAGGTGGTGCAGGCGTCGCCGGATGCCGTATCCGAATTCCGCGTGATTACCAGCAACTTCAACGCGGAGTACGGCCGTGTAGGCGGAGGGGTTGTAAGCGCCGCGATGCGCGCGGGGACGAATCAGCTTCACGGAACGGCTTACGAGTTCTTGAGGAACACGGATCTCAATGCGATCGGGTTCTTTGCGCCCACCGGCGGCCAGAAGCCGTCGCTGCAGCGCAATCAGTTCGGATTCACCGTGGGCGGCCCGTTCATCAAGAACAAGCTGTTCTTCTTTGCCGACTACGAAGGGTACCGGCAGTTGCAGCGCTATCTGAACTTCGATTCGCTGCCTACGGCGGCAGACCGTTCCGGCGTCCTTCCGTCCGCGGTATACGATCCCCTGACTGGGACCGTCTACGCGGCTGGCTCGACGATTCCGGTGTCGCAGCTCAATCCGTTCGCCGCCAAGGTGCTCGGCAACCTGCCCGCGCCCAATGTTGGCGCGGCCACATCGCGTTCCAACAATTATGAGGCCCTCCTGCTGATCCGCGACTTCAGCGACAAGTTCGACGCCAAGATGGACTACCAGATCAATACCACGATGAGCGCGTTTCTCCGCTACGACCAGCGCAAGGACCTGGCGTATTACCAGCCGGACATTTCGGGCCCCTCGGGCGGAAACGGCAATGGGAACATTCACGCCATCCAACAACAGGCGGCTGCCGGCTATACGTGGGCGGTTTCATCGGCTTCGGTGCTGGAAGCCCGGCTCGGGTTCACGCACGTGATGGGTGGGAAGGTCCCGGCTTACCTTGGTGAGTCGAACATGCAAGACCTGTACGGCATTCCGGGGCTGCCCACGGCGGCGAATGTCGCGGGCGGATTGAATTCGCAGAGCGTCAGCGGGTTCGCGCTCTTCGGCCGTCAGACCACTAACCCACAGTTCCAGAATCCGACCTCCTTTAACCCCAAAGTGAATTACTCGCGCGTCATGGGAGCACACGCAATCAAGGCCGGCTACGAGTTCGTCGCGATCCGCACCGAGGTGTTGGACATCAACCCTCTGTACGGCGCGGACACCTACGGCGGGTCGTTCAGTAAGCCCACTTGCGCACTGCTGAATCAAGCGGCCGGCTGCTCGATCAAGAGCGATTCCGGAAGTTACAATCTGGCCGATTTCATGTTCGGACTACCCAGCGCTATCGGGCTTGGCAACGACCTGGTTACGAACCTGCGCCAGCACGTCCACGCTCTGTACTTCCAGGACGACTGGCGGGTGAGCTCGAAGCTGACCCTGAACCTCGGCCTGCGCTGGGAATTCGCAACCCCCATCTGGGAGCGCGACAACGTGTGGAGCAACTTCAACCCGACGACCAACGCGCTGGTGCGGGCCTCGAGCGGCAGCCTGTATGACCGCGCGCTGGTGCATCCGGACTACAAGGACTTTGGTCCACGCGTGGGCCTGGCCTACTCCGCCACATCGAAGACCGTGGTGCGCGCCGGCTACGGCATCAGCTATTCGTTCTTCAACCGCCCCGGCAGCGCTCAGGAAGGCATCAATGCGCCGCTGGCCCTGTTCGGCGTGATCAACCAGAGCATCACGCCGGGAGGCAAGCCGTCGTCGTCCTTCCTGACGACGCAGAATAGCTTCACCACGAATATCGCCAGCCCGGCGAATTTCAACCCGATTGTTTCCAATATCGACTACATTCCGGCCGATACCAAATGGCCGTACATTCAGAGCTGGATGGTTTCGGTCCAGCGCGAGCTGCCCTGGAACACGGTGGTCGAACTGGCCTACAACGGGAACCACGCGCTGCGGCTGCCGATTGTCGCCGACTACAACCAGGCTGTGCCGAATCAGCCGGGCGCGACCCTGGGCGTGCAAGCCCGCCGCCCGGATCAGAGCTTCGGCGCCATCACCTGGCTCGATCCGGTGGGCAACAACGGCTACAACGGCCTTTCCGCGCGGGTTGAGCATCACTTCGGGCGAGGCCTCTACTTCCTGAACTCCTTCACCTGGTCGAAGGCCATGGGCGATTCCGAGCAGGCGCTCGAATACTATGCCGGCTACTACGCCGCCAACCCGCAAAACATCCGCAACCTGGCGGGTGAATACGGGCCTACGAGCTTTGACGTGAAACTGATCAACGTGAGCAGCGTTGTGTATCAGCTGCCGTTCGGCCGCGGCCGCCAGATTGGCTCGAGTTGGAATCGCGTGCTCGACGGCGCCGCCGGGGGCTGGGAGATCAACTCGATCATCACGGCTCACACCGGAACGCCGCTCGACATTACCTACGCTCCCACGACGGCCAATGACGTGACCGGTCCGATCGCCGACTATCGGGGCGTGGCCGAGTTGCGGCCGAATGTCTACGGCAGCGCGGTCAGCCAGAGCACGGCTCAAATGATCAACACCTACTTCGCCGGATACACGTTCACGATTCCCGCCGCCAGCAGCCCGTTCGGCGACGTCGGCCGCGACTCGTTCCGCGCACCGGGCTTGGTGCAGTGGGACCTCGGCGTGAACAAGACCTTCCACATCGTGGAGCGCGCGTCGCTTCAGTTCCGTTCGGAGTTCTTCAACGCGCTGAATCACACAAACTTCGGCCTTCCCAACACGGTTGTGACGAGTTCGGCGTTCGGCACGATCCGGACCACGTATCCGGCACGGCAGATTCAGTTCGCGCTCAAGCTGCTGTTCTAGGAGCGCGCTCAGCGGCTGGGATCGAGCCCAATGAGGCCATCGCGGTAGTCGAGGGTCAGCGTGCAGCGGCTGAGCATGGGGTAGCCGATCAGCCCGGAGATCTCGACTCCGTGTACGTTGCTCAGCCGGGTGAAATCGAGCGTGACGGCATTCGGGTCGGTGAGATCGCGGCCGGCCAGGCGGAGTTGAACGGCCCCGGCGCGAAATGCGTTCACCGGCCCACCGCCCGGCCCTGAGACATCGAAGTCCGGCGGCTCATCAAACGGGACGCCCATCTGCCGCGAAACGGAACTGAAGGCCGCGCCCGTGTCGAGGATCAGATACGCGGACGCGTCCCTGTCGAGCTTCGCGCTCACCAGCAAGAGGTGGGCCGCCTGGCAGACCGGTGTGAGGCTCTCCATTCCGGCCGGCACCCTCCGATCCCTGCCTGCCCAGAGTTGCTCCTGCGATCGCCACCAGGGAGCCTCATCCGGGTAAGGAAGCAGCTCCAAGGTTCTGCGGCGCGCGTCCAGGCGGACAATGAATTGCTGAAAGAGGTTCGCGCCGATCACTCCGTCGATGTCATCGGCCAGGGCACGGTCGGCGACATCCACCACGCAATTGCCGAGGCGCAGATCGCCGATCCGGACCGACTCCGCCAGAGTCTTTCGAGCTTCGACGCCGCTTTGGCCCACTCCATGCAGGCCCGCATCCGCCATGTACTCCAGGCCGAGCTTCTCGGCGGACCGCGGAGAGATCGCGATTCCCGCGGCTCCCGTGTCAAAGACCAGGCGCAGCGGCTTGCTCCCGTTGATGCTAACCGCGAGCAGCAGGCCGTTCACCAGGCCGGGCCGCGCGGACCAGACCTCCATGGGCAACACATAGCGTTGGTAAGCGCCCTCGAGAAATGCCAGCCTTCTGGAGCCAAGGCGGCGATAGAACTGCAGGCGGCCCAGCGCGGTCTCGAGTTGTTCGCGAGGCATTCCGGCGCCCAGGGCAAGGAACCTCTCGAGCAGCGCCATCTCCTGTTGCCGATCCGATGCCAGCGAGGAGTAGGCGAGCACCGTCTCCGCGTCGCTCGGATCGAGCGAGTAGGCGGTGGCCATTCGCTGCAGGGCCGCCCGGCGCCGAAAATGGAGCTGATCGAGACGGCCGAGGCCGAGGTGGGCGGACGCGCAGTTTGGATCGATCTCCAGGGCCGTGTTGAAGTCCCTGCCGGCGGCCTCGAAATCGGCCCGGCGGAACTCGATGTCGCCGAGGAGCGCGCTGGTTTCCGCCCGCTTCGGAGCGACCCGTTCGGCGGCCGCCGCTTCCGCGAGAGCCTGGCGGATGTTTCCCGATCGGAGGTGCACGCGCGCCTTCTGTAGATGAAGGACGAAATCGCCCGTCTGCGTGGCCGCTCCGGCCGGGCCCACCGCCCACGCGGCCAGGAGGGCCAACATCGAGACGCGTGCTATTAAAGCCAGGCGCATTGGCAACTTCCCGCACCAGTATTTTACAGTATCGTGACGAACAAGTTACAGAAATGTGACAGGGCGCGCCGGACTCGGGGGGAATATGACGTCTGTGCCGCTCAGGCGTCCAGCCGTACCGGAGGGTTCTTCCACGCCGTTGCCGGCGAAATGCTGGCGCGGGGTTTCTCGCCTGACGATATCGGCAGAGCCGGAGGCAGAAACTTCTGCCGCGTCTTTGGCAAGGTTCAAGCCCGGATAGGCATCGCACTGCCGCCCATCGCAGCCGTCAGGAATTCTCGTCGCGGTGGACGGGGACATACCGCTCGCGTTTATGTTACCGGCAGCGCTTTTCGGGCCTCGCGGTCCGGATCGTTCATCGCCGCGCAGGTATCATCGAGGACCATCGTTTCCCCGCTGGCGGAGGAATACCTGGGCCATGTGGGAAGGCCGCCGCCATTGGGATCGCCGGTCTTCATGAATTGCAGCAAGGCGCCGGCCATCCTGGCCGATAGCGCTCTCGGCCTCGGGCCGCCGCCCGTATGGGTGAGCATCAGATCCGTGTTATAAAACCAGAAACAAATATCCACGCAGTGGAACGCGCGCATGCGGTTGTCGAACAAAGGAGGCTGCCAGGCGAACCAATCGACATACACCGGCGCGGGCTGCCTGGACTTGACATCGGCGAGCGCCACCACGCTCTGCCGGTTGCTGCTGACCAGCGTCCAGATTTCCACCGGCTTGCGGCCCGGAAAGGCCTTCACGTAGGACTCGACGACCTCCTTCGCTTTGTC
>DATNLV010000684.1:0-7936 GCA_035602665.1 Bryobacteraceae bacterium
CGCGGTAACCTCCTTGTGTCCGATGCCCAGCTTCTTGCAGGCGTGGTCGTACAGCTCGGCGCCGCCCGCCAGCATGCAGCTTATGTTGGTGCAGACCTGGATGTGGTGCTTGCCGAGCGGGTGGCGGTGGAGCATCGAGTAATACGACACCACCTCCTCCACTTGCAGGGGTGTGATTCCGGTGCGGCGGGCGACCTCCTGGACCAGCTCGGGGGTGATGGCGCCGAGCTCATCCTGGGCGTACATCAGCATGGGAACCACAGCCGAGCGCTGGCGGCCGGGCGGGTAGTTCTTCAGCATCTGGTCGAACCGGGCTTCGAGCTCAAGCGAGAAGGTCATAGTCGATGGTCGATGGCCGATGGTGGATGGCTCATCGGTCCACGTCTCCTAGCACGAAGTCGGTAGAACCTAGCGCTGCGATCGCGTCGGCGACCAGGCGGCCTTCCACCATTTTCGGCAGGCCTTGCAGGTTGCCGAAGCTGGGGCCGTGAATAAATACCCGGTAGGGCCGGGCGGTTCCGTCGCTCACAACGTAGTAACCCATTTCGCCGCGCGGAGATTCCACCACCTGGTAGACTTCGCCCGCGGGGACGCGGAAGCCTTCGGTCACAATTTTGAAGTGATAGATGAGGGCTTCCATCTGGGTCTTCATCTTTTCGCGGTCGGGCAGGACGACGTGGGGCGCGTCGGCCTCCCACGGTCCGGCGGGCATGCCGTCGAGCGCTTGTTTCACGATGCGCGCGCTCTGGCGCAATTCCTCCACACGCACCTGGTAACGGGCGTAGACATCGCCTTCGGTGCGGGTGGGGATTTCGAAGTCGAATTTCTGGTAGCTCGAATAGGGCTCGCTCTTGCGGATGTCCCAGGCGAGACCGGCGGCGCGCAGCATCGGGCCGGTGACTCCGTGGGCGATCAGGTCTTCGAGCGACGCGCGGCCCACGCCCTGGGTGCGGTGCATCCAGATCGGGTTCTTCGTGAGCAGCTCTTCGTATTCGTCCACATGGCTGGGGAAGGCGTCGATGAACTTGCCGACCGCCTGCTGCCATCCGCGCGGGGGCTCGAGGGCCAGGCCGCCGATGCGGAAATAGCTGGTCATCATGCGCTGGCCGGAGAACATCTCAAATATTCGCAGGATCTCCTCGCGCTCGCGGAAGCAGTAGAGGAAGACCGACATGGCGCCCAGGTCCATCGAGTGAGTGCCCAGCCAGACCAGGTGGCTGTTGATACGGGTAAGCTCGCCGAGCATGACGCGCATCCACTGCGCCGCCGGGGGGATTTCCAGATCGAGCAGCTTCTCGACGGCCAGGCAGTAGCAGAGATTGTTGATGAGCGGGCAGAGATAGTCGATTCGGTCGGTGAGCGTGACGTTTTGCTGGTAGAGCTTGGCCTCGAATTCCTTCTCGATGCCGGTGTGGAGGTAGCCGATATCGCAGCCGGCCTTGGTGATGGTCTCGCCGTCGAGCTCGAGCACCATGCGCAGCACGCCGTGGGTGGACGGGTGCTGCGGGCCCATGTTGAGCGTCATCCGCCGAGGGGCGGCGTCGGCGGGCGTCTCGGCGATGTTGGTTTCGGGCTCGCTCATTCCTGTGTGTAGTCGTACTTCAGGCCGGTCACCGGGTAGTCCTTGCGCAGGGGATGGCCTTCCCAAGTCTCGGGCATCATGATCCGCCGCAGATCGGGGTGATTCAGAAAGACGACGCCGAACAGGTCGAAGACTTCGCGCTCATACCAGTTGGCTCCGGGCCACACGCCGGTCACCGACTCGATTTCGGCGTGGCCGGAGGGCAGGCGGCACTTCAAACGCAAGCGCTCGTTGCATTCGATGGAATGCACGAGGTAGACGATCTCGAAGCGGGGCTCGGTGGGGTACCAATCCACCGCGGTCACGCCGCTGAGGCGGTTGAAGCGCTGCTGGTCCCGGAGGAACAGGCAGACCTCGACGAGTTGGGCCGGGGCGATTTCGAGGCTGGTCTGGCCGCGGTGGACGCTCGACGCAAGTACGGACCCGGGGACTGCTTCGGCCAGGGCGTTCTCGCTCATCGCCGGTCCTCCGGGTTCTCCTGGACCGACCAGGCTAGCGCGCCCTTCTTCCAGATGTAGAAGAAGCCGGACAGGATCAGGGCGACGAACACCAGCATCTCCACGAAGGCGAACATGCGCAGTTCGCGGAAGACCACGGCCCAGGGATAGAGGAACACGGTCTCGATGTCGAACAGGATGAAGACCATCGCGACCAGGTAGAACTTCACGCTGAAGCGCTCGCGGACGGAGCCCACGGGGATGATTCCGCACTCGTAGGGCATGTCTTTGACGCGATTGTGGACGCGGCGCCCCAGAATGGCGGAGGTGACCAGCATCCCGCCGGCGATCGCCATGGCGATGGCGACCTGCAGCAGGATAGGGAAATACACGCCCGCGTATGAGCCCGGTGAACCCGGCATCAGCCTCTCAGCCCTCCCAACAGCCCCGGCGGCGCCTGCGCATCGGACGGCGAACGCCGCAAATCGCGCACAGCAACTCTCAGTGGTTCAAATTTGACTATAGTGATCTCCGAAACTGGGTGTCAAATCCCTAATGTGGGCGCGGGGCCGGGGGGGACGGGGCGGGCCGGGCGCGGACGGGGGGAAGCCTCGACACGAGTGTCGAGGCGGCAGGCAGGAGTGCCTGCGCCACGATAGAGGTGTAGGATGTTAAGATTCGCTACAGCCCGACGCAGGGTGGGCGGCGGCGCGTCCGGGCACCGGAGGTACTACCCGCTTTGGGGTCATACAGAAACTTGAAAAAAACACTTGGACTCGGCGGCGCGGCGAAGTACAATCCAATAGCAAGCTCTTTCTGGTATCTTTTAAACGGAAGCCCCTGGTCATGTTCAAAACAAGGAAGGTACGTCCTGCTCCGGTCCCTCCGGCCGAGGCCTATTCTTCGCTCGATGTCGCGAAGGTTGCGAACGTCAGCCTCCGCCAGTTGCAATGGTGGGACGAACGGCACGTGGTGTCGCCCGAGCACGCCGGGCACAAGCGGGTCTACTCGTCCGAGCAGGTCCTCGAGATCACGGTGATTGCGGAGCTGAGACGCAAGGGATTCTCGCTCCAGAAGATCCGCCGCGTGTTGCGGTACCTGCAGCGCGAGATGGGCCGGCGCCTGAGCGACGTCCTCACGAACGAGTCGCAATTGCACCTGCTCACCGACGGCAAGACGATCTACCTGGAAGACCGGCAGGAACGGATCATCGACGTGCTGAAGAACGCCAAGCAGCCCATGTTCCTGGTTTGCGTGAGCGACCAGGTTCGCCGGCTGCAGGCTGCGCCCAAGAAGCCAGTGCGGGCTGAGTCGGCGACGCCGTTGCGCAAGATGCGCGCGATGTAGGGGCGCAGAAGACCCGGTTGTCCGCTTGCTTACGCTCGCGGTTCGGTGCTGACCCTATCGGTGCTGAGGCGGCATGCCAAGCTGCTATACTGGAGCCAGATTCGCCTCTGGAGACTCAATGGCACATCGCCGTTCCTTATTTGTCCTTCCTGTCATCATCGTAGGCTGCTCGGTTCTGGGCGGGATCTACGGCTCGGGACTGACGAGCGCTTCGGCGGCATCGTCGGAAGACGACACCCGCGCCGCGGTAGACTCCTTCACCAAGATCTACGCCCTGGTGGAGCACAACAACGCGGATGCCCTCGATCCGGACAAAGCCATTTACAAGGGCGCCATCCCAGGGATGCTCCGCACGCTGGATCCGCACTCCAACTTCTTCGACCCGCGCGATTTCCAACTGTTGAAGGAAGACCAGTCGGGACATTACTACGGCGTGGGCATGCAGATCGGCCCCAGCCGCCTGGGGAACGGCAAGACCATCGTGATCGCGCCCTTCCCGGGCTCACCGGCCTACAAGGCGGGCATACGGCCCGGCGATACCATCGTGATGGTGGACGAGCAGGCAACCGATAAGCTGACGCTGACCGAGATCGCCGACAAACTAAAGGGGCCTCGGGGCACCCACGTCAAAGTCACCATGGGTCGCGAAGGCAGCGACACGCCGCTGGTCTTCAACCTGATCCGCGACGAGATTCCGCGCAAGACGGTGCAGGACGCCTTCTGGGTGAAGCCGGGCATCGCGATCCTGGAAGTCGATTCCTTCAACGAGAACACCAGCCACGAGGTGGAAGAGACGCTGCGGCACCTGGGCGAGGCCAACATCAAGGGCCTGATCCTGGACCTGCGCAACAATCCGGGCGGGTTGCTGAACGAAGGCGTGGCGGTGGCGGGGCGCTTCCTGCAGAAGGGCCAGCTCATCGTTTCGCACCGCGGCCGCGTCTCGGCGGAGAAGCCGTATGTGGCCAGGACGGGCAGCAGCGTGCGGGATTACCCGATCGTGGCGCTGGTGAATCACTACTCGGCGTCGGCGGCGGAGATCGTTTCGGGCGCGCTTCAGGACCACGACCGGGCCTGGATTCTGGGGGACAACACCTTCGGCAAGGGCCTGGTGCAGACGGTTTACCCGCTATCGGAGAACACGGGCCTGGCGCTGACGACGGCCCGCTACTACACACCCAGCGGGCGGCTGATCCAGCGCGACTACTCGAACATTTCGTTCTACGACTACTACTTCCGGAAGGATACCGACACCAAGAACCTGATGGACGCGAAGTCGACGGACAGCGGCCGGACGGTGTATGGCGGAGGGGGCATCACTCCGGACGAGAAGTTCGAGGAACCGAAGCTGGACACCTTCCAGGTGCTGCTGGCGCGGCGGAAGTACTCCTTCTTCAACTTCGCCTCGCATTACCTGGGCACGCACACGGGCCAGTTGCCTAAGGGATGGCAGCCGGATCAGGAGATCGTCGAGACGTTCCACCAGTACCTGCTTAGCCAGAAAGTGGAGTTCACGGAAGCGGATTTCACCGCGCACCTGGACTGGGTAAAGCAGGAGATCAAGCGCGAGATTTACCAGAGCGCCTTTGGCCTGGAGGACGCGCGGCGGCTGGCTGTGGAGACCGATCCCGAGGTCGCCAAGGCGGTGGATGCCATGCCGAAAGCGAGCGCGCTGCTGGAGAAGGCAAAGCGCGTCATTGCGGAACGCGTTTCGCGACAATAGATAAGGCAGTCGATGGCCGATGGTGGATGGTTGTTGGCTATCGCACCCTGGCCACAGATCGTCGTACTCGCTGCTGGCGGCAATTGATAAGGCGGTCGATGGCCGATGGTGGATGGTGGATGGCTATCGCACCCCTCGTCGCAGATCGTCGTACTCGCTGCAGGCGGCACTAGATAAGGCGGTCGATGGCCGATGGTGGATGGTGGATGGCTACCGCACCCTGGCCGCAGATCGTCGTACTCGCTGCTGGCGGCAATGGATAAGGCGGCCGATGGTGGATGGTGGATGGCTATCGCACCCTGGCCGCAGATAGTCGTACTCGCTCAGGCGGTTGGTACGGTAGAATAGCCATAATCAGCCGATGGCTGTTCCCCCATGAGCGAGTACGCACCCGAGCCTCAGATCATCGTTCTCGATGCAGGCGGCCAGTATTGTCATCTGATCGCGCGCAAGGTACGTGAACTGGGCGTTTACGCAGAGGTCCGGCCGAGCGATGCGCCGGCGGCGGAACTGGCGGCGCGGCGGGGCGTCATCATCTCCGGCGGCCCCATGAGTGTTTACGCGGAGGGCAGCCCCACTGTGGACCCGGCGCTGTTCGATGCCGGTGTGCCGGTGCTGGGCATCTGCTACGGCCTGCAATTGATGGCCTACCTGCTGGGCGGGCAAGTCGAGCGCGGCGAGAAGGGCGAGTACGGCCTGGCGTTTTTCGATCTCGCAAAGACGGCGCCGTTGTTCGACGGCGTGCCGCTGCACGGACGCGACCAGATCTGGATGAGCCATCGGGATACGGCGCTGGCCGCGCCGCCCGGCTTCGACGTTCTGGGGTCGACCGAGACCTGCGCCATCGCGGCCATGGCCGATACCAGCCGCCGGCTGTATTCCGTCCAGTTCCACCCGGAGGTGGCGCATACCTGCCGCGGCCGCCAGATCCTGGAGAACTTCGTCTTCGGCATCTGCGGATGCCAGCGCGACTGGAACCCGAAGAACCGCATCCCGCAGGTGATCGGCCGCATTCACGAGGCGGTGGGCGACCGCAACGTGTTCTTCTTCGTCTCGGGCGGCGTGGATTCCTCGGTGGCCTTCACGCTGTGCCTCAGAGCGCTGGGGCCGGAGCGGGTGCGCGGCCGGTACGTGGACACGGGGCTGATGCGCGAAGGCGAGACCGACTTCGTGCGCGACACCTTCGACCGGCTCGCCCCCGGCGCCGTGCTGGTGGAATCGGCGGAGATGCAATTTCTGGGGGCGCTCGAAGGCGTTCGGGAGCCGGAGCAGAAGCGCCGCATCATCGGAGAGGAATTCGTACGGGTGCAGGAGCGGATCATCGAGAGCGGCCATCTGGCCGAGGGCGATTGGATCCTGGGCCAGGGCACGATCTACCCGGACACGATCGAATCCGGAGGGACCAAGAACGCTGCGCTCATCAAGACGCATCACAATCGCGTCGAAGGGGTGCAGAGGCTGATCGCAGCGGGCCGGATCGTCGAGCCGCTCAGCTCGTTCTACAAGGACGAAGTGCGGGAGATCGGCGAGGAGCTGGGGCTGCCCGCGGAGCTGCTCAACCGTCACCCGTTTCCGGGGCCCGGCCTGGCGATCCGCTGCCTGTGCGCGGAGGTGGATGAGCCGGTGCGGCGCGCGGAGGAAGGCTGGCTGCTGCCGGTGCACTCGGTGGGAGTCCAGGGGGATGAGCGCAGCTACCGGCCGGTGCTGGCGCTCGAGGAGGCGCCGCCGCCCGACGGCAGCCTGCACGACCGGGCGGTGGAGCTGATCAACCGGATAGCGGGCATCAACCGTGTGGTGGGGCTGGTGGAGAGCCGGGCGCCTCTCGATTCGCTGCGCGTGTGGGCCAGCACGCTGACGCCGGAACGGCTGGAGCGGCTGCGGCGGGCCGACGCGATCGTCCGCCGGCTGTCCGAGGATTCCGGATTCGACCGCACGGTGTGGCAGTTCCCGGTGATTCTGATCCCGCTCGGCATCGAGGCGCGGCCCGATTCGGTGGCGCTGCGACCGGTTGACTCGGTGGACGGGATGACGGCGCGTTCGGTGCCCATGGAAGCCGGCCTGCAGGCGGCCATGGCGCGGGCCTTGCTGGAGATCGAGGGCGTCTGCGCGGTTTTCTACGATCTGACGCACAAGCCGCCCGGCACCATTGAGTGGGAATAGGGGGGCTGGCGGGTCCAGGGGGACCCGCGCGGACCAGGGGGTCCGCCCCACTGAAGTTTTCCAGCCTTCCGCCGATGGATGAGGCATGCCCGGGTTTGTTCCTGACTATGTCCTGGCGGCGATGCCCTTCGTTGTGGCGGCGGGGGCAGCTTTGCTCACCGCCATCCTCATGAACGCCCGGACGGACGCGGCGCTGGCCTGCCAGCGGGCGGCGCTCGCCGAAGTGCGGGCACTGCTCGCGACCCAGCACCGGGCTATGGAAGAACGCGTCCGGGCGGCGGAGGAAGAGGCCAAGAGGAGGGCGCTCAATGAATTCCTGGCGGATGTGCGCGTCGATGAGCGGCGGTTCCTGATCGAGAGCCGCGGCACGATGCTGCTTCAGGAGCGCGTCTCGTTCCGCAATATTCCGCTGACGCCGTGGGTGGATCGGGAACTGCCGGTCATGAAGGCGCTGGCCATCCCGGCCCCCGAGGTGGCGGCCGAGCCGTTGCGCGTCGAACCCGCACGCGCTTCGCCCGTCCGGCGTCTGCTGCGCTGAGCGCTACTTCCCGGTCATCAACATGCGCGCCGCGATGACGATGAGGAAGCCCGCATAAACCCTGCGGATCACCTGGGGCGGGAGGGTGATCATGATGCGAGCACCGAAATAGGCGCCCACGAAAATGCCCAGCGCGATCAGGAGGGCGTAGC
>DATNLV010000693.1:0-4030 GCA_035602665.1 Bryobacteraceae bacterium
TCGCGGCGTCGTACCACAGGTCTTCCTGGATCGGGTTGAACATCGAGACATGCTCGTCGATGAGCTGCAACATGTCTTTGTCGCTCGAGACGATGGCCACATCGAAGCCGGCCTGCTCGGCGCGCCGCGCAATGGCGCCGATGACGTCGTCCGCCTCGAAGCCCGGGTATTCCAGGATCGGGATGCGCATCGCTTCGAGCACCCGCCGGACGTACGGGATCTGCACCGTCAGGTCCGGCGGCATCTCCGCCCGGTTGGCCTTGTACTCGGCGAATTCCTGCTCGCGGAACGTCGGCCCGGCGCTTTCGAATACCGAGGCGATGTACTCCGGCTTATAAGCGGCGGTGAGCTTCCGAAGCATGTTGTTGAAGATGTAGACCGCCTCGGTGGGCACGCCCGCACCGGTGCGCATGGAAGGAGCCGCCATCCTCCCCCGCGCGTGGTAGGCGCGGAAGATGAAACCGAAGGTATCGATGAGGAAGATCCGGGGCCGGGCCATTGAGATCATTCTACGGCTATGTCATCCTTGGCCAGTGCGGAGGAGGATCGAGGAGCGGATTCGGAGGCGGATCCGGCGATTGCAGCACCGGCGTCCCTGGCTCGGCCAGGCCGTGCGGCGGTATGACCGGCCGGGGTTGCCGTTCGCCCGAGCTCTGCACGCGCTCGTTACAGATCCGGCCGCCGAGGTGAACACACGGCGCGCATTCGCAGAACTGCTGGCGCCGCGGGACGGCGGGGAAGTGACAAAGTGTCTTCTTCGGCAGTTCTTTGAACTCGACGGGTCCGAGGAACTGTATGCGACAGCCCTGGTCCTCGAGAGCATCGACGAGGCGCGCACGGTGCAGCCCCTTATCGGGGCCCTTGAAGATGGCAATCCCGACCGCCGCCGTGCCGCGGCGCGCGCCCTTGGCTGGATGAGGAAGGCATGTCCCCGCGCCGTCATCCCGCTTGCCCGCCTGCTCACGGACGTGTCCCAGCCGGTCGCCGTGCGCGAGGAGGCCGCGGAATCCCTCGCATATTCGCATTCCAAGGCGGCGATCCCGGCTCTGATTTCGACCTTGTCCGACCCTCACGTCGAAGTCCGGTTCTGGTCGGTCTTTGCGCTGGGGGGAGCCAGCCAGTTCTTGAAGCCCGGCCTGCCCGAACGCGTGGCCGCTGTCGAAGCGCTCGAGGCGATGCTCGCCGACGACTCGGTGCCACCCGGCAAATGGTGGTCCGTCGGCCGCGAGGCTCTAGCCATGCTGGCGCACTATTGTCCGCCCGAAGGACAGTTCGAAGATCAGCTTGCTCGCGAGATCCGGCGCATCAACGACGATCCCTCGGCCTCGCCCGAAGACCGGCGCTGGGTCGAGTGTTACGGCTAGCGCTTGGCCGCCACGAAGCCCGCTATGCCGCGCGGCAGCCGAAATCTGCCGAAGGCCGAGACTCGTCGCGCCTCAAAGCCCACGCTCTTCAGCGCCGAAAGCAGTTCGGAAGCCTCAAAGAGCCGCAGCCGGTGTACCTCCTCGCTCCGCCGGTACAACTGGCCCGCCTTACGAAAGCAGACGATCCTGCGCGTGAGCGAGGCCCGGTCCTGTCCCCCTCCGTCTCCACCAGAATTGCCCAGTCGCGGCCCTCGAAGCACCGCCGCGCTGGCGCCGCCGGGATGCGCGCCGGCCCGGCCGCGTCGAAGACGAATACCCCGCCCGGCGTGAGCGCCGCGTACACCCGCGTGAAGAGCCGGGCCAGCGCTCGCGGCCCCACGGTCCGCTCGAAGCAATAATTGACGCACTCTCCGATCGAAGTGACCGCGTCCGAAACCGGCAACTCGACGCTCGCGAGCGAGCCAACCGTGAACGTCGATCCCGGCGCGATCCTCCGCGCCATCTTGATGAACGCCGGCGACTGGTCCACGCCGAATACCTCGTACCCGGCCAGGTTCAGCGCACGAGCCCAGCGGCCGCTGCCGCACCCCAAGTCGGTGACGAGCCCGCTCCGGGCGCCGTTGCCTCTGAGCAGGCGCAGCAGTCCTGGCGCCGCCCCGAGCGCGTACTCGCTAAAGCCCGCGTCGTGGATGTATGCGAGGTCGGCGCCGTATTTAGTGGCCCGGCTCACCGAGCAGCTCCGCCAGGTACTGCTGCCACACCGCGGCCAGCGTGTGCGTCCCGTGCCCCCGCGTCTCCGGGGTGATCGGCAGCAGCACGAAGCGCCCGTTCTTCACGCGCTTGATTTCCCGCTCCGCGATCCCCAGCTCCGGCGGATTGATGAAATCGTCCGCCGAGTTGACGTACATCACCCGCGCCTGGATCTTCTCCAGGCCCGGCGACGGATTGTAGTTGCGTGACGCGTTCACCTGATAGAGCGTGTCGTTCGCATCCATGCCTGCCGCGCGGCTGCCCATGTACTCGCCCAGGTACTTGTCGGCGGCGTCCCGTGTCGGGAACATGGCCTGATTGCGCAGCGGCGCGCTGCCCGCAATCAGCAGGATGTCGAGCGCGGTCCCGAGCGCACGCTGCGGCTCCGCCGTATATTCGCCGCCCTTCCAATCCGGATCGTTGCGGATCCCGTCCATCACCATCTTGCGCCACATCCGGTTGCGCCCCGCGATCTCCACCGTCAGGCACGCCAGCGGCATCAGCGCGTCCATCGAATCCGGATAGGTCTCGCCCCACACCCACGAGTGCATGCATCCCATGGACGTTCCCATCACCAGCCGCAGGTGGTTGATCCCCAGCCCCTCGGTGACCAGCCGGTATTGCACCGCGACCATGTCGTCGTAGTCGTATTGCGGGAACCGCGCGTGCATCCCGTCGCTCGGCTTGCTGGATTTCCCGTGGCCGATTCCGTCCGGCAGCACGATGTAGTAGCGGCTGGCGTCGAGCAACTGGCCCGGCCCGAACAGAGCGCCCGAAAACTCCGGCCGCACGAACTGATGCCCCGAGCCTCCCGTGCCGTGCAGGATCAGGACGGCGTTGGTCACGCGCCCCTGCGCATCGCGCGCCGGCTTCCCGAAGGTGGTGTAGTGCAGCCGCAGCTCGACCAGCTTCTCGCCGGACCGGAACTGGAAGTCGTGGATGACGAAATCGCCCTCCACCGCCACCGGCTGCTCCGCGCGCAGGCACAACGCCGCCATCAACAGCAGGATCGTCTTCATGTATCCCTTCCCTCGCAGCCAAATTCTAGCATGGTGAGGCAGACCCACTTGAATTGAACCGTTCCCAGTTTTGGCCCACTGGCGAGGCAATCGCACGTACATGAGCATCTCGAGCCCCTACGTGCTACGTCAAGTAGTATAGTAGCGAAGGAGCGCGGAACCATGGGCGAGCAGATTAGAGCGTCGGTCCAGCCAGAACTGCTCGTGTGGGCCCGCAAGAGCGCCCGATACCAAATCCACGAGGCTGCCAAGAAGGCAAGCGTTTCGGCTGAGCGGTTGGTTGAGTGGGAATCCGGTACCAGTTTCCCAACCATCAACCAACTCCGCACGCTCGCGAACATCTACAAGCGCCCACTAGCCGTGTTCTTCCTCCCGGAGCCTCCGGTGCAATTCGATGCAATGCGCGATTTCCGCCGCCTGCCAAACGCCGCGAACGCGGAGTACACGCCTGAACTGATGCTGGCGGTTCGTCGCGCCCGATTCAGGCGTGAAATCGCGGTGGAGATTGCGGAGGAGTTGGAGCTTGAGGTCCCTCTCCTGAACTTCGACCCGCGCCCGTTCATGGGACAGAGTAGCCGTCTCGCCGAAGCGGGCCGAACGCTCCTGAGTGTCACGCTCGACGAACAACTCCAATGGAGAGACAAGTACGAGGCTCTGAACGCTTGGAGCGCGGCCGTCGAGAAGCTCGGCGTACTAGTCTTCCAGACCAGCGGCGTGAGCATGCGGGAGATGCGCGGCTTCTCCATTCACGAGAGCGTGTATCCGGTCATTGTCGTGAATGCGAAGGACTCGCCACGAGGCCGAATATTCACGGTTCTCCACGAGTTTGCCCATCTGCTGATGCACAGTGGCGGCCTGTGCGACACACATGAGACCCGTGACTCCGATACCGACGAA
>DATNLV010000711.1:0-2685 GCA_035602665.1 Bryobacteraceae bacterium
CGGGACCGCCTGGCCCGGCCGCTTTCCGAGAGCGTGGAAGAGGCCGAACGCGCCACCGCCAACGGCCGGCGGCTCCACCTCAGGATCGCCGTCGACTACTCCGCCCGCGACGCCATCTTGCAGGCAGCCAGGAGCCTCCCCGCGGGCGATGTGGACCGCGAGGAGTTCGCACGCCTGCTCGCGGAAGCGTGCAACGCGCCCGCCCCGTCGCCAGATGTCGACTTGCTGATTCGAACCGGCGGAGAGCAGAGGCTGAGCGACTTCCTGCTCTGGGAGGCCGCCTACGCCGAACTCCACTTCACCCGCCGCATGTGGCCGGAATTCCAGGCTTCGGACCTGGAAGCGGCGGTGCGGGATTACCACGGGCGCGAGCGTCGCTTCGGCGCGGTGCCCGAAGCGGCGGCAGTATAGGCGGTGCCCTTGATGCAGTAGAGATCTAGTGTTCGACTCGCCACGGGGCCGTTTTTCCGCTTGTGGCACGGCCTGGTCTCGACACCGGGGTGAAAAGGGAACGGAAGAAGACTACCGGCTCCTCACGAGTAAGGGCTTCCAGTTCGTCGAAGTCAATGGAGACGGGTACTACGTTTTGCCCGAAGGCCCCATTGTGTATTTGTATCCCAATGGCGAATGGGACTGTGAAGACCCTAAAGGCTGCGAAACGCTCGAGGAGTATCTGGCTTACCTGGAGCTCTACCTCACCGCGATACGGGCGCGATTTTAGGGCCATCGAGGCGTCGCGTACGAACGAGCCGGTCAATAGTTGTGACCCTGCGCGACCACCTCGCGTGACCTCGCCACACACGTACTACGCCTGAGACAGCGGATACAGCCGCAGCTCCGGCATGGGGAAGTCCTTCGTATTGCCGGTCACCAGAGTCAAGCCGTTCGTCAACGCGACGGCCGCGATGGTCGTGTCGGGCAGCGAAAGTGTGCGGTTCCGCCGCCGCCACGCGCTCAGCAGCTCGCCGGCCTTTCTGGCGATGTCCCAAGTGACGGGGTAGAACTTCAGGCTTCGCAGGAGGCGCTCGGTCTTAGCTTCTTCGCCTGGCCGCAGCACGGCGTAGACCTCCGTGATGTTGATCGGGCAGCAAGCCAGCTCGGCCCCATCCTGGAGCAATCGATCGAGAAGCTCGCGTCGGCCGCGTTTGCCGTTGAGCGCATCTATGAGGACGCCCGTGTCGAGCAGGCAGGTGGCAGGCATCTACCCAGCCTTCCGCTGCCGCTCGATCTTGTCGAGCCGCTCGACCGAACCCCGGCGTGTTTCACGAATCCATTTGTCGCCGCCCTCGGCCAGCTCGGGATGGTCCTTGTCCTTCCAGCTACCCGCCGCTTCGCCGAGCGCGTCTCGCTGCTCGCGGCGCCGCAGCTCCCGCTCCAGCAACTCGACGATGAACCTGGCGCGCTGCCTCTGCCCTGCCAGCTTGTCGATTGCCGCCGCCAGATGCGGAGGAATCGGAACGAGAGTCCTCGGTTTGCGCATGTGCCCTCGTTTCCAGTAGAGCATGTGTACACCCCATGCGCAAACCCAACGGCAAACCTGTGTGGCAACCATACCGGTTACCGCGGGGCCTTATGCTGCTGACGAGCCAGCCGGTCACGCTTCTGAAATTGGACCTGACACTTGACGGATTGACTGGCCAGAGACGACCGGCCTCGCGCATCAGCGTGCCGCCGGTCGAACTGGTCGAAGTGGCGCGCGGGGCTAACTTGCCTTCAGCATCGCCTGGCGCAAGATGTAATTGATGCGGGTCGAATAGCCTTTGCCGTACTTCTTGAGCCAGGCAACGACATCGAGGTCTAACCGGGCAGCCACTAGAACCTTTGGCGCGCGTCCGGCGCCGGCAAGTTGCGCATCGGTCAGTGCGGGAATATCGGAGTAATCAATCTGCGAGTCGTCGCCGACCGCCTGACGCTTCCCGATTTGGCCGAGGACGGCCTTCTGCCGCTTACTGAGCGGCCTGCTCAGTATATCTTCGGCGCTCACGCTTGTCAGCCGGGCGCGCCGAGATGATGCGGACGGTTTCTTCTTCGCCATGTTCGCTCTCCGTTCGATAGACGTGGACCACCAACAGGATCGCCGTCTCAACGGCTCCTACGGCATGCCACCGCAGTTCGCCATCCACCATGCGGTCTTTGGTGACTAGCAGAAGCGGATCGCCGAAAACCCTCACGGCGGCCTCGAACGAAACGCCATGCTTCTTGCGATTGCTTCGGCTCTTTGTCTTCGTCCCACTCGAACCGTATCGTTATACGTAATGTATGACGCGCCGAACCTGAAGTCAATGGTATCCGGCACGCTACTCGAGTATGTGCGCGCTTCTGACGCGTCAATGAAACGCTACGTCATTTGTCTTCCCGAGCGCCCTACGGCAGCCAGCCGAGCATCTGCAGCAGAACCGGCTCGTCGATAACCTTGACGCCCAGCGAGCGCGCCTTGTCGAGCTTGGAGCCGGCCTTGTCGCCCGCAACGACGTAACTGGTTTTGCGGCTCACCGAATCGGTCACCTTCCCGCCGGCCGCGGCGATGCGCGAGGCCGCTTCTTCACGGGTGAGGCTGGGAAGCGCTCCGGTGAGCACGAAGGTCAGGCCGTCAAGCTGCCCGGCTTTCTTGCGCTTGCGTTGATGCTCGAATTGCAGGCCGGCCTCGCGGAGTCCCTGCACCAGCCTGCGATTGCGATCTTCGCG
>DATNLV010000813.1:0-4516 GCA_035602665.1 Bryobacteraceae bacterium
TGGGAATTGGGCGAGAAGGCCGACCCGTTCGCCTCCGCCCCGGCGGGCATCCGCCCGGAGTGGTATTTCCTGGCGCCGTTCTACACCCTCAAGCTGATCCCGAGCCACGTCTGGTTCATGGAAGGCGAATTGCTCGGATTGGCCGGGTTCGGACTCCTGGTGGCGTGGTGGGTGATGCTGCCTTTCTGGGCGACGAATCGCGAAGGTGTCGAACGCACTCGTCTGGTCACGGGCGCCGGCGTCCTCCTGGTCGCCTATCTGGCGACCTTCTCCCTCCTGGGGTATTTGAAATGAAGCGCGCCCTGTTGTTCCTCGCCCTCGCTCCCGCCGCCCTTGCCAAGGACTCCTGCATCGAGTGCCACGCCGCGCTGGCCGCCGACCTCCAAAAGCCCGCGCTCCTGTTCTCCAAGGATGTACACAGCCAGCATGGCTTCTCCTGTGTGGACTGCCACGGCGGGGACCGCAACGCCGACGACCCATCCGGCGCCATGGACCCCGCCCGTGGCTTCAAGGGCAAACCCGCCCGCAGGACCGTACCGCAACTCTGCGCTCGCTGCCACAGCGATGTCGGCCTGATGCGCCGCTACAACCCGCGCGAGCGCGTGGATCAGTACGCCGAGTATCAGACCAGCGTCCACGGCAAGCGCATCGCGGAGGGCGACGAAGCCGCCGCCACCTGCATCGACTGCCACAGCGTCCACGACATACGCGCGGTCAAGGACCCGCTCTCGCCGGTCCACCCGCTGCGCCTGCCAGAGACCTGCGCCCGCTGCCACGCCGACGTGGCCCACATGGCGAAGTACAAGATCCCCACCAACCAGTTCGCCGAGTACCGCCAGAGCGTGCATTGGGAAGCGCTCGCCAAGCGCGGCGACCTTTCCGCGCCGAGCTGCGCGTCCTGCCACGGCAACCACGGAGCCACGCCGCCGCAGGTTTCCTCCGTCGCCGCCGTCTGCGGTTCCTGCCACGCCATGATGGAGGATCTGTACGACAAGAGCATGCACCACGACGTCTTCGCCGCCATGAATCTGGGCGGCTGCGTGGTCTGCCACAGCAACCACGACGTCAAAATGCCATCGGCGGCGATGCTCGCCGGTTCGGCCTCGGTCTGCAAACAGTGCCATGACGCGGACAGCGCCGAGGGCCAGGTCGCCGCCGGGATGGCCGCCCAGATCACCAAGCTCGACACGGCGCTCAAGAGTTCCGACACGATTCTCGAAGTGGCCGCGCGCTCGGGCATGGAAGTCTCCGAAGCCGTCCTGAAGCAGCGCGACGGACGCGAGGCGCTCGTTAAGGCGCGGGTCGCCGTGCACACGCTCGACCCCGCCGCCGTGCAAAAGGCCGCCGGCATCGGCCTCGCCATCGCCTCGGAAACGCACCACGCCGGCGAGTCCGCGCTCAAGGAGCGGGATTTCCGCCGCTTCGGCCTGATCTTCGCGTTGATCGCGATCGCACTGACGATATCCGGCCTCTGGCTGCTGGTGCGCTCCATCGAGAGCATCCGCCCGCCGGCCGCAGAAACCGGGAGGAGGTAAAGGAATGGGCCCCAGATTGTCCCTGCTCCTCGCGGCCCTGTCGGCCGCCTATGGAGCGGTGCAGCCGCCTTTGGACACGCCGGCCAGCGCCGAGGCGTGCGGCCGCTGCCACCGCGCCATCCACGAAGCCTGGAAGTCCTCAGCCCACGCCGGCGCCATGGAGAGCCGCCTGTTCCAGGACGCGCTCGAGATCACCGAAACCGAGTTCGGCGCCGACTCCCGCAAAGTCTGCCTGGAGTGCCACTCGCCCATCGCCTTCCGCACCGCCGATTTCCGCCTGCGTCGCAAGGTGAGCTGGGAGGGCGTGACCTGCGACTACTGCCACTCGGTTCGTGACGTGACCTTCGACGGTCCCAATCCCAAGGCCCGTGTCGAGTTCACCCAGATCAAGAGCGGCCCGCTCCAGAACGTCACTTCGGTGGGCCACGAAACCGTCTACTCCGCCGTGCATATCACCGCCGCCGTCTGCGCGCCCTGCCACGATTACCGCAACGCGCTGGGCTTCCCGGTGCTCACGACCTACTCGGAGTGGAAGGCCAGCCGCTACGCGAAGGAAGGCCGCGCCTGCCAGTCCTGCCACATGAGCCGCGTGGAGGGCGAGGTGGTGGACCCGCGCATCCAGCAGGTCGCCTTGGCCAAGATCAACCTGCACTCGATGCCCGGCAGCCATTCCGTGGAGCAACTCACCAGCACGGTAAAGGCGAACCTGACGACCGAGCGCCGCGCCGATGGCCTGCACGTCTTTGTCGATGTCGCCAACGTCGCCGCCGGCCATTCCGTCCCCACCGGCTCCCCGCTCCGCCAGATCGTTCTCGAAGTGAAGGCCGACGCCTACGACGGGAAGCATTTCCGCGAGCAGCGCGTCTACCGCCGCACCGTGGCCGATCAGGAAGGCAAGGAGATCGACCGCGAGCCGGTGGCTTTCCTGCGCGCAGCCAGCGTGATTTCGGACACGCGCCTGGCCCCGGGAGAGAAGCGCCGCGAGTCGTTCGCCTTCGCGATCCCGGCCGGCACGTCGGCGCAAATCAGCGCGACGTTTTGGTATTACTACTCGCCGCTAGCCCGCACCGAGGCCCAGAAACGGATTACGTTTTTGACGCTGCAGCAGTTGGTGAAGTGAGCGAGGCTGACCTACCGGTCGGCACCGGGCTGGAGCCCGCCTTTGTCCAGCAAACCACGAAACCATTGGCATGCCCACACGGCCTGGAGATCTGGTTCCGTGGCCATCTGATCGCAACTCACCAGGAGCCCCGGTTCGCGGCTGATCTCCAGCCAGCGCTTGCAGGCTTGGGACTCACCCAACAACGCATGGACGCAGGCGAGATTGTAGGCACAGAGCCTAGGCTTGAGGGACTCCGCTTGGGTGAACTTCTCCTTGGCCAACTGGAGCAGTCGCGCGGACGTCTCGTCTCCAGCGCACCGGGCCTGAGCCCATAGGAGTACACCCCGAGTCTCTGCCATCGTGCATGAATCTGCCCCGGCGCGCTCTGCCTCGTCAACTTGCAGCACAGCCTCCGAGAGAAGCCGGCTAGTCTCGGGGCCGGGAGAACGTCCCGCCCGATCCCATAGTGCAACGGCACGAAAGCGTAGTGCCTCTCGGTCGAACGGATTTCTGCGCAACACCGCATCGAACAACTCGTTGGCCCTCGTCCGGAGAGGATCTCCGTCGTCTCCGGGGTGTAGCCGGGCATGGCGGCCCAGTGTGAGGCCGAGACTGAGCCTGGCACCGTCGCTGCCCGGCGCGATGTCCAATGCCCGCGCAAGCCTCTCCTCGGCCTGTGCGTACAGGCGATCTGCCTCGGGTACGCTAGTCCGCACAGCCAACCTACAGAGAACGGAACCGAGTGCTGTCTGTCCGAAAGGGTCCGACGGATCCTCGCTCACCAGCCGCTCGCAGAACTGCGACGCCCGCATGAGGCAGCGGCGCCCTTCCTCTCCGGAGTGCCGGTCCGCCAGTTCCACTAGCGCCGCGGTTCGGTCCGCTTGAAGTTTTGTGTCCCCGGGAGTGATCTCCAGAGCCGACGCGAGTTTTTCTTCCGCCCTCTCGTACAGCCGGTCGGCTTCCGAATCGCTGGCGCTCCTGGCTTGGAGCATGAGTGCCGCGCCCCAAATATGTAACGCAGCAGCATCTCGCGGGTTCTCTAGGGCTAGTCGCTCTGATTCATCGCAGACCTTCGCAAGGTAACGGCACCCGTCTTCTCCTGGATGCAGCACCGCGAGGTCCATGAGCGCTATGCTTCTGTTGGCTCGAAGTGACGCATCGGACGGGGTAATCTCTAAGGCTGACGTGTACTTCTCTTCCGCCAGCGCATACAATCGATCGACCTCCGAACCGTGGGCCCTCCGGGCCTGTAACATAAGGGCCGCGCCCCAGACGTGCAGCGCGAACGCGTGTCGCGGATTCTCTCTGACCAACTGCTCACACTCCTCACAGACCTTGGCAAGAAGCAGATCTGCATTCTCGCAATTGGCGCCGCTGGCGTCGAGCAGCCACTGTCTCGCACGTGCGCCGCTGCCTCGGTACGATCCTGCGCCGCGCCCTCGAGCGGACGTCCGCACGAGAACAAACACCGCGGCAGCCAACAGGACGGCCACAACTAGTAGGTCCAACCCCGAGAACGCCATCGCACTGACTATATCGGCAAGGTGTGAGACCCGATAAGGCGCTGTGCCCCACCGTTCCCCCAGCTGATGTAAACTTCGAACTGGGATGCGCCGCCGTCAGGCGCCACGGAGGGGAAATGGCCAAGTACCACATGGCCCAGGTCAACATCGCCCGAATGCGAGCCCCGCTCGACAGCCCTCTCATGGCTGGCTTCGTCGCGCGGCTCGATGAAATCAACGCCCTCGCCGACCGCAGCCCCGGCTTCGTCTGGCGCCTGCAAACCGCCGCGGGAAACGCCACCTACCTCCGCCCCTACGATGACGACCGCATCCTCTTCAACCTGTCCGTTTGGGAAACCCCCGACGCGCTCAAGACC
>DATNLV010000818.1:0-4097 GCA_035602665.1 Bryobacteraceae bacterium
CCTACCGCGCGCGCTGGGCGGTCGAGAAGGCCAATGGTCGCCGCCGGCGCTCCCGGCGCAACCGACGCTACGGGCCGGTGCAATTCGTTCCGATCGAACGCATGTTGCGCGAGGACTTTAGTCCGGAACAGATTGTCGGCCGGTTGCGCTTGGAGGGCGTCCGGAGCATGAGCCACGAGACGATCTATCTGTGGATCTGGGCCGACAAGGAAGCCGGTGGTACGGTGTGGCAGCATCTGCGCGGCGCGCGGAAGCTCAAGCGCAAGCGCTACGGGCGCCACGATAGCCGCGGCCGCCTCGCCGGCAAGCGGATGATCACGGCACGCCCCGCCATCGTCGCGCGGCGCTCGCGCCTGGGCGACTGGGAGATCGATACCGTACACGGTCGCGGCAAAGCGTGTGTGGTGACGGTCGTCGAACGCAAAAGCGGTCTGGTCCGCATCGGCAAATTACCGCGTGCCACCGGTCCGCACACGCTCTCCCGTACCGTCCAGATCCTGCAACCAGATCGGAGCCGGCTCAAGACCATCACCTCCGACAACGGCGCCGAATTCCATATCTATAAACAAATCGAGGCCCAACTCGGCGCCACTTTCTATTTCGCCACGCCGCACCACGCCTGGGAACGTGGCACCAACGAGAATACCAATGGACTCGTCCGCCAATGTGAGCGGCCTCCAAAAACCGTCCAAAATCGCCGATTAAGATATCACCGATTCCGGCTCCCTGGGTGCTGCACCACGAATGGCGGTTTTTAATTGTCGTTGGAGCGACATTGGCAGCAAAAAGCCGGTATCCCGGACAGGGACACCGGCTGGCTTTCAAGACCGGTTGGGGGATCAGATCGGAGGGTCTTCGACTCTGTTCTTCATGCGATAGGACTTTCCTTCGATGATGACGGTCTCGGCCTGGTGGAGGAGACGGTCGAGGATGGCCGAAGTGATGCCCGCATCGTTGTTAAAGATGGAGGGCCACTGCTTGTAGGCCTTGTTCGTCGTCAGGACGATCGAGCCCTGCTCGTAGCGTTTGCTGATGATCTGGAAGAGCAGGTCCGCACCAGCCTTGTCCAACGGCAAATATCCGATCTCGTCCAGGACGAGCACGCTTGGAGTTACGTAGCGGGCCATCTCCGTCTTGAGCTTCTGGGCGGCCTGGGCGGCGACGAGGTTGTTGACGGCATCGACGGCCGTGGTGAAGAGCACGGTGTGGCCAGCCTGGCAGGCGGCATAGCCCAAGGCCGAGGCGAGGTGGGTCTTGCCGAGCCCAACGCCACCGACGAAGACGACGTTGGTTTTGCTCTGTACGAAGCCCAGTCTGAACAAGTGGCGCACCTGCTGTTCATTGATCTTCTTGGGCCAGTCCCACTGGTATTGATCGAAGGTCTTCTTCACGGGGAACCGCGCCAGGGAGATCCGGCGCTCAAGCGCTCGCTGCTGCCTTGAGGCTACCTCTCCGTCCAGGAGCCGCTGCAGGTAGTCGGCGTGACTCCAATGTTTTCTGGCGGCCTCCGAGGCCATCTCCGCGTGGTTCGCCCTCACGTAGCCAAGCTTCAGGTACTTGGTGTGCTCATCCATGATGTCGGCGCTCATTTCACCCCGCCCTCCGTCTGCCCGTAGGCGGACAGGTCTGGCTCGGGCAGCTCCAGTTCAAGCATGTCGCTCGCCCGGGTCAGGTGTAGCGCCCCGGCCTGCGGCAACAACCTCGAGCGCTGCGCGATCAGGTTTGCAATGTACTCGGCCGAGTACGCGCCCAGTTCCAGGGCATCCCGGATCGCTCGGGCCACCGGCTCCACCCCGTGGATCTCGGCCAGCGCGACGATCCGCTCCACATGGCTGCGGGCATCCAGCCGACGCTCCTCCAGTCCGTCCCGGTAGCTTGCGGCTTCGGCACAGAGCGCGAGGAACCGCGCCTTGAGCCGGTCCCGATACGCGCGACTGCGCGCATCCAGCAGTTCCTTGTGATGGGCCGGGTTCACCACATGCACGCCCCGTTCGTAGCTGCGACGATGCTCCGCCACCAGCCGCTCCCCGTCGTACAGGACGAGCCGCTCCGCTTCGATGTGCAGCGTGAGCTTTCGCCCCACCAGCGACGGAGGCACCGAGTAGCTGTTCCCCTCTATCCTTACGCGGCAGCGCGGACACACTCGTACCGTGTGCGTGCGCGCGAGTCCGGCCTTCAGCTCAGTCAGGGGCCGCAGATGCCGGCGTTCCTTCTCCAGTAAATCCACCGGCCGGGCCCTCGTCTCCGCGTGCACTCGGACGTTGGCCACCGTGTCTAGCCATTCACGACAGGCCTGGCCCAGCGGCGCAAACTCCGTCACTTCCCGGCCGGAAAGGAAGTTCTTCTTCACGTACGCCACCGCGTTTTCGACGATCCCCTTGCTCTGGGGATGCCTCGGCGCACAGGCCCTCACCTCAAAGCCACGCACTTTCGCATAGTCGAGGTACTGGGGGTTGTACTCCACGGCGTGGCCCCGACGGTGGGCCAGCACCGCCGTGCGGCAGTTGTCCACCATGATCGCCCGGGGCACCGCCCGCAGTTTTTGGAAAGCCCTCTCGTGGCAGGCCAGAAACCACTCCTGCCCCTGGCCCAGGGTAAATTCCACATACAGGTACCGGCTATGGCACAGCACCATCACAAAGAAACTGAGGGCCCGCCGGGTGTTGCCCACCCGCACCGAGCCCCAGGAGCCCCAATCGATTTGCGCGCACTCTCCCGGGGCAAAAGCCAAGGGCAGGTACGCCGGCTTCGCCCGCGGCCTCACCTCGCGCACAAAACGCTTCAGGATCGAGTAACCGCCCTCGTACCCCTGATCCTTCAACCGCTGATACAGCTGCACCGCCGTGTAGTCATGGGTTGCCAGCAACCGCCGGATCGCGTCGCGATGCGCGTCGAGCTTGCTCGAACGCCGCGCCTTCGCGCCCGCACTCGGCTCGAAGCGTTCCTTCGCCAGCCACTTTCTCGCCGTCGCCACATGGACCCCCGCCTCCCGGGCGATCTGACTCGCCTTGAGGCCCTGCTGTACGCCCCGCCTGATCTGGCAATACTGTTCGTAGTCGATCATGACGCGCCTCCCTCTTCCAGGCTGAGCACCTGGTACATCGGCGCCGCATACGCCACCACTCCGGCTTGGATCAGCTGCGTTCGGCACCGGCCGATCGCCTCCTCCGGGAGCCCCAGCAGGCGCGAGAGCGACTTGTCCGAATAGTAGCTCAGCCCGTGCGCGTCGCCCACGGTCACCAGCACCAGGTACAACGCCCAACTCGGCGCACTCGCCCGTTCCAGGTAATGCTGCCGGACCAACCGGTGGTCGATCCAGCTAAACTGCGACGGCACCCGTCGCACGCGTTCCTCCATCACGATGTGTTTTGTCATAGTCCGGGCCGCCCGGGCAACCGCCCATCATGGCCCGGCCTCTCGTGATAAGCCGCTGCGTCATCCCCACGATGTCCTCTTGTAACGCAGTGTCGGCGAGATGAATCACAAGTCCCAGCACCAACGGATCTTGGGACTTCAGGATATCTTGTAACGCACCGGCGGCGTCTGGTTTGGCTTCTCGCTCGTGATCCGGAGGATGCAAATTCAAGGTCTCTTGTAACGCTGCCCTCACCGGGGAGCTCTTCCGCCTCCAGTACCCGGGGTTCGCCGCCCGCCAATCCCTCACCCGCTGCACATTTTCAGAGCCTCGGAAGTGCGTCCTATTCTCCGGCTTCGCCAGCCACTTGCCTTGGCTCGCCGCCTTGCTCGCCCTCCGGCACGAGGGCTTGGTGCAGTACTTCTGCCGACTGCGATTGCGCGCGTCCGCCACGTAGTACTCCGCGCAGTTCCGACACTTACAGTGACCCCAGCGATGCATGCGCATCCTTCCGGCCTCTCCCTTCTTGTCCAGCCTTCACCACCGAAGAACCGGGACGGGGGAAGAAGATCCAGTCGGAACAGAAGAAGAGTTTTCTTCCCGAATGGGGGGAAGAAAATCCCCAAGAAGATCAGGCCTGAATAAGTGAATTCCTAACGGCCGAAATCAGACGGTTTCCATCTCGCCGCTCACACGTCCGATTTAGGGCGATTGAGGACATTCGCAATGGCTCGAGTAAGAC
>DATNLV010000827.1:0-3745 GCA_035602665.1 Bryobacteraceae bacterium
CGAGAACCTCCTCCGCCCGCCAGCCGAAGAGCTGCTCGGCCGCGCGGCTCCATCCCTGAACGTTGCCCTCCAGGTCGAGCCGGATAATCGCCAGCGGGCTCGCGTCGATGACGGCCTCCAGACGCCGGTTCAGATCGGCGAGTTCCAGCTCGGCGCGGTTCCGCTCGGCCACTTCCGCCTCGAGCGCACGGTTGGCGACGGCCAGTTCCGAGGTGCGCTCGTCGACGCGCGCCTCCAATTCCTCGCCCGAGCGGCGCAGTTCCGCCTCTCGTCTAGCCAGGAGCGACGCAGCCTCGCCGAGGGACTGTTCCAGGCGGCCGATCTCGTCGTTGCCGGAACGCATGGCCACAATCGGCCGGCCCTCCGCGAGGCGGTGCGAGTTTACATCGAGAACCTCGATGCGCCGGGCGACGGCCGATGTGAACAGGAGCATGGCCAGCACTCCGCATAACGGGGCAAGCAGGACCCCCGCCACGATCACGATGTAGGCCTTGGCTTGAGTGGCCCGGGCCGTCGCTCGCCGCGCCACCAACAAATCATCCTCCTGCTTCATGGTTTCGTTGAGGATTTGGCGCACGGCCGCCAGCGTCTTCCCGCTCTCCGCAAGCGCCGGCTTCGCGCCCCCTGGCGCCGGCCCGCCCGAGGTCAGCGGGTGCAGGTCCTCCAGTTGTTCGGTGACCAGAGTCCGGATTTGCCGCACGCGAGCCACTTGCAGCGGGCTGTCCCGGACCATGGCTTCGAGGCCGTCGAGGATGGCGGGAAGAGTCTGCTGAGCCCGCTGGTAGGGCGCGAGCCAGGCGGAATCGTGCGTGAGCCGGTATCCCAACGCTCCGGTCTGCGCCTCTTCGACGCGGGTGTGGACGAGCTGGATCTCGCTCCGAACGTCCTGGGTGTGCCTCACCCAGTTCCCGGCGGACTGGCTATCCCGCTGGACCAGGTAGAAGGCGCCGGCCACAACCAGGAGCCATACCAATGGCAGGGCGACTACCGCCAGTCCTTTGGCATACAGCGGAAGGTTGCGGAGCCTCCACGCCGCGCGTCTTGGCGCACTAAGAAGCATGTCGGGTTCGTTGGTCCCAGCACAGGGCGAGCGCCCCCCGATGCTGATTCCATTTTGCTCCAAGATGGCGTCTTGCGGCAAATGGCGGGGGCGCCGGCGCGGCCCGCTCGTCGCCCGTTGCCCGTCGCGCGTCGCAAGAAGTCGCGGACCCAAAGTGTCGGCAGGAGTGCCGACACGGCAGGCTGAAGCCTGCGCCACGGGGCTGCCGACCAGGCCTTCGACCGTGCGATCCCCTTCGTCCGCTTGCGCACTCTCGCGGTTCGGTGCTGCTGAATAGTCGGACGGCGCTACGTCTGGCGGTCCAGCGACTCGCGCACTTTGCGGGCCAGGGAGCGTGGCGTGAAGGGCTTCTGCAGAAACTCTTTGTCGATCGAGGTGACGCCGTGATTCACCACGATGTTGTCGGTGTAGCCGGACATGTAGAGCACCTTGATTTCGGGCCGGATCTCGGCGACGCGCTCGGCCAGTTCACGGCCGCTCATGATCGGCATGACGACGTCGGTCAGGAGCAGGTCTATGCTCTCCGGATGCTCGCGGCAGATCCGTAGTGCATCGTTGACGTCCATGGCTTCGAGAACCCGGTAGCCGTGCTGGCGCAGCACCTCGCGCGCCAGCGCCCGCACTCCCGGCTCGTCCTCGGCCAGCAGGACGGTCTCGTCGCCGCGCTCGACCGGAGAGGGTTCAGCCTCTCGCGTGCGTTGCGGTTCGTCATCGGCCACGCGCGGCAGATAGATCTTGAACGTCGTTCCCTTGGCTGGTTCCGAATAAACCCAGATCTCGCCGCCGCTCTGCTTGACGATGCCATAGACGGTGGAGAGGCCCAGGCCGGTGCCCTTGCCGCGTTCCTTGGTGGTGAAGAATGGCTCGAAGAGGCGGCTGCGGACCTCGGGCGGAATGCCTTTGCCGGTGTCGCTGACGGCCAACATTACGTACTGGCCCTCTTTTACGCCGATGTGGTTGCGGCCGTATGCCGGGTCGAGTTCGACATTGGCGGTCTCGATGGTCAGGCGTCCCCCCTCGGGCATGGCGTCGCGCGAGTTGATGGCCAGGTTCATGATCACCTGCTCGACCTGCGCCGCATCCACCCGCACCCGCGCCAGGGCCTCCGCGGGCACCGTGACCAGTTCCACGTCCTCGCCGATGATCCGGCGCAGCATCCGCTCGAGCTTTGCAACGACCGTGTTGAGGTCGAGCGCCTCGCGGCTCACCACGTGGCGCCGGCTGAAGATGAGCAACTGACTGGTCAGCACCGTGGCGTGGTCGGCCGCCTTCAAAATCTCCTGCACCTCTTCGTTCATCACCGGATCGCCGACGACCTTCTCGGCAACCATTTCGCCGTACCCGGTGATCACCGTAAGGATGTTGTTGAAGTCGTGCGCGATGCCGCCCGCCAGGCGGCCCACCGCCTCCATCTTCTGCGCCTGCCGGAACTGCTCCTCGAGCTGCTTGCTCTGGGTGACGTCGGCATAGATACCCATTACGCCGCTCATCTCACCGGCGGGATCGCGAAGCGGCGCGGTCCACAGGGTCACGTCGATCAGCGAGCCGTCCTTGCGCAGGCGGCGCTTGTCGACTCCTAAGGCCGGCTGGCCGCCGCGGATCTGGTCCAGAAGCTCGGCGCGATCAGCCTCCGGCACGACCGGCAGCACCTGAGTCAGGGCCTCGGCCGCACTCCAGCCGAACGTCCGCTCGGCGGCGGGATTCCAGGCCACCACGCGGCCGTTCAGATCCAGGGTCACGATGGCCAGGGGAGAGGTCTCGATGACGGCCTGGAGTTTTACGTTGGTGTCCCTGAGGGCCGCCTCGGCCGCTTTGCGGTTGGTGATGTCGTGCAGGATGCCGGTGAACATGCGGCGGCCGGGCAGCAGCATCTCGCTCACCGCCAACTCGATGGGGAAAGTGGTGCCGTCTTTGCGGATCGCCTGGGACTCGCGGCCGATCCCGATTACTTTCTTCTTGCCGCCTTCGAGATACGACCGGATGTAGGAATCATGGCGCTCGCTGTCGGGCTGCGCCATGAGGATGGCGAGGCTCTTCCCGATAACCTCGTCGGCGGTGTAGCCGAACATCCGCTCGGCCGCGGGGTTGAAGGACTGGATGGCGCCGGTCTCATCGGTAGTAATGATTCCGTCGACGGCGCTATAGACCACGCTGCGGGTCAACGCCTCGCTGGCCCGTAACGCCTCCTCGGCGCGCCGGCGGGCGGTCACGTCGCGGCCGATCGCGATCAGCCGGCCGTCGCGGAGCGCGCGCACACCGATCTCGGCGGTGATGGTGTCTCCATCCGGCCGGCGGAAGTGGCGCTCGTAGAGGGCCGTCTCTCCCTTCCCGAGCACTCGCTCCAGCTTGGCGGGACCGGGCGCGGGTTCTTCCAACTGCAGGAGGTCCTTCAGATTCATGCGGAGCAGATCCTGGCGCGAATAGCCGAAGACCTCGCTGGCCCGGCCGTTGACCTCGACGATCTTCAGGGCCGGAGAGGCGATGGCGATGGCGTCCGAGGCGTCCTCGAAGATCAGCCGGTACGCTTCCTCGGTTCGGCGCCAGTAGGCGACCGCGGTGGTCAGCCGGTAGACGACGGCGAACAAGACCAGCGTGGCGATCGAGTAGAGCACCAATCGCGCGGGAAACGGCAGACCCGCCATCAGGGAGTGGGCGGCCACCGTGATGGCCAGCACGACCACCACG
>DATNLV010000828.1:0-3769 GCA_035602665.1 Bryobacteraceae bacterium
GAACCACTGCATCAGCGCGCCGCTCTGGTAGGTCCAGCCCTCGTAGTATTCCGAGGCGGTGACGTAGGGGAAGATCGACACCAGGTGCGGCGGCTTGGCGATAGACGCCAGCATCTGCGTGGCGCCGACGTAGGAGCCGCCGAACATTCCGACGTGCCCGTTCGAGTACGGCAGCGCGGCGGCCCACTCCACGGTGTCGTAGCCGTCCTGGCTCTCGTAGCGGAAGGGGTAGAAGGTGCCCTGGGACTGGTAGCGGCCGCGCGTGTCCTGGACGATGACCACGTAACCGTGGGAGGCGGTGGCCACGTTGTCGCCGGAATTGTTCGTGCGGTTGTACGGCGTGCGCTGGAGGATCACCGGGAACTTGCCGTCGGCGAGCGGCCGGTAGACGTCGGCCATCAGCACCACGCCATCGCGCATGGTGGCGCGGACGTTGTTCTCGATCTTCACCTGGTAGGTCTGGGCCCAGGCGCTCAGGCAGATGGCGAAAGACAGGATGCAGGATCGAACGCGCATGGGCCGATTCTAGCAAACACTTTGGCCACGAATGAACACGAATGGACACGAATAAAAAATGCTTGCGAAGACCTTAGAACACCAACACCTTGTCGGCCTCGCAGGTCCAGCGCGCCAGTTCGTCTAGCGAGCTGCGGTAGGCGCTCTCGATGAGCGCGCTCTCGGAGATGCCTCGGCGATCCAGGCAGGTCCGGCAGACCGCGACCTTGCGGTGACCCGCTGAAAAACGCGCGAGCATCCAGGGGATGTCGTCGCGTCCCTCGGGCACGGGCAGGCCGCTTACGGCGGCGTGAACCGCATCGCCGATCAGGAACAGGTTCACGGTGTTGTCCTGATCGACTGCCAACATCGTCGCGAGGCGCAGGGCGTTGTAGGTGCGCTCGGACTCATACGGATGGTCGTTGAGGACGAACAGAATCGTCATCGCCGCCTCAGCGCGGGCAGGGGTTGACGGCGGTGCCGAGGCACTGGTTCTCGGCCTTCCAGCGCATGGCCGCGTAGATACGCGTGCGGCCGCTGGGGTGGTCGTAGAAAAGGAACTCCTCAAGCGGCGTGGGATCGAGCTTGCGGTACTCGCCCAGCAGCACGTCCGCTTCCGCCTCGCCATCGGGCTGGCGGGCGGTGTTGAGACCGAAGATGTCGGCTTCGTACTCATCCATGCGGGAGAGGTTGTTGAAGATGGGAGTGCCGAGGAGGATCAGGATGGAGAGGATCAGGATGGCCAGCGGCAGAACCGCGGGATCGCCGACGTCGCGAATCGCCCAGCGCGTGCCCCAGCGCACCAGGGACCAGTCGAGGCCGCGGCGCAACAGCGCGAAGAACACCACCATGATGATGGTCACGAAGGCCATGAACTTGATGCCGTGGTGGAGGATGTAGTGGCCCATCTCGTGACCCATCACGGACAGGATTACCTGCGGCGAGCAGCGGTTGAGCAGGTTGTCGTTGAGCGTGATGCGCTCGGTGCCGAAGAGGCCGCTGACATTGGCGCTCACGCGGTTGCTTTGCCGCGAGGCGTCCACCTGGTAGACGGCGTTGGCCTCGATTCCGTTCTGACGCGCCAGGCGCAGGATGGGTTCGCGGATGCGGGCGTCGGTGAGAAGCGTGTACTTGTTGAACATGGGTGCGATGAAGACCGGACCGATGACGTTAGAGATGAGCATGAACACAATGGTCACGACGGCGGCCCAGATGTGCCAGGTTTTGGGCAGGCGGCGGATGACGGCGAAGATCGCCATCACCATCAGGCCTCCCAGCACTACGTTGAGCGCGAGGCCCTTCGACTGGTCGACGAACCAGGCGGCGAAGGTCTGGTTCATCAGGGCGTATTGGCGTTCGCGGAAAAACCCCTCGTAGGCCGCAAGCGGAAATCCGAGGACGAACAGCACGATCGCGAACTGGGCCCAATAGAGCCACGTGGAGAGCCACTTGCGGCGTATGATGCGCTCGGCGATTTCACGCATGCGGCGCGAGAGGCCGGTGGCCAGCACAAGGATCGAGATGGCGGCTCCGTAGAGGAAGTCCCAGAGCAGGAGCCAGTAGCCACCCTCGAAATAGGCGTCGGAGCGGGCTTTCTGTGCGGGGGTCTGCAAGGCCAGATAGGCCC
This sequence comes from Bryobacteraceae bacterium, assembly GCA_035602665.1. GTDB lineage: Bacteria > Acidobacteriota > Terriglobia > Bryobacterales > Bryobacteraceae > DASWZN01. The sequence goes on from DATNLV010000828.1 coordinate 2,123, forward strand.
TGGTTGCCGTTTCGGGATTGAATCCGGGACCGGCCTGGGCGGCGGGCGGGATCTTGAGCACGGGGGCCGCGGGCGGCGTCTGGGCCGTCATGATTATCGACAGAAGCAAGAGGAGCACAGCCAATCGGGGGATCATGAGCCGAGCATAGCGCAGCCAGCGGCACATCGTGGGCCATATTAAGGGCGCAGATTTTGCGAACGATTTCAGCGGACGAATCGTCTAAATAGGAGAAAGCAGTCGCACCCCAAAACCTGGGTGAATTGTTTCAATTTGGTGAACTCACATGGGCGCTATTTCTGAACTCGAACAACTCCGTGCAAGAACGGACCGGGAACTGGTTGCACTCATCGATCGCGAGTTGGACCGCGGCCTGGAGTATGCGCGCTCCGCGGGCCGGCACTGGGCAGATGCCGAAAAAGTGAGCGCCGAGGCGCGCAAGCTGCTGCCGAAGGTCTACAACCTCAACGAGCGGCTCCGGCTGGAACGCAAGGTTGGCGAACTCCTGCGGCGGATGGGCGGTGGGTTTCCGGTGGCCGAGCAGCCGCCTAGGATCCGGGCGGCGGCTGGTTGAGAATGCACGGAGGCGGGTCTGGAGACCCTCTGCAGGACTGGAGGAGTCCTGCCCCACTCATTTCATCCTTGATCCCACGAAGCTGTACCAGGCGATGAAGACGTAGCAGCAGAGGGGCACCAGCATCGCCCTCGCCAGGCTCCCCGTCGCGTCGGAGACCCATCCCATGATCGGGGTGAAGGCCGCGCCGCCTACAATGGCCATGATCAGCAGCGAGCCGCCGATCTTGGTGTCCGGTCCCAGGCCCTTGATTCCCAGCGCGAAGATGGTGGGGAACATCAGGGACATGAAGAAGCTGGTGACGAAGATGGCCCACAGGCCGATCCAGCCGGGCAGCAGGACGGCGATTGCCCCCAGGCACACGTTGATGACTGAGAAGATGCCCATGAGCAGGCTGGGGCGGACGAACTTCATCGCGTAGGTTGACGAGAAGCGGCCGGCGCAGAAAGCGACCAGCGTGCCGCTCAGGAAGTAGCCTGCGGTCTTTTCGGGCTGGTGCGTGTAGGACTGGATGTACTGGATGAAATAGCTCCAGGTGCCCACCTGCGCGCCCACGTAGAAGAACTGGGCGATGACCGCGGTCACGTAGTGGGGAAAGCGAAAGAGCTCGCGCAGGCCGCGTCCCGGGGCGGTTTCTTCGGCGCCTTCGCCGGCGACCTGGGGGAACTTCGTCCGGATGATCAGCACAGCCAGGACGAAGACCACGCAGGCCAGCACCATGTAGGGGCGGATCACGCGCAGCGTTTCGTGATGCAGGTAGGCCTGGTAGGTTCCGGCGGCCTTCATGGCGGCGACCTGCGGCTTGTTCAACTCGACGCCGGAGAAGATGAACACGGTTCCGATCAGGGCACCGCTGATTGCGCCCAGGGGGTTGAACGCCTGGGCGAAGTTCAGGCGGCGTTCGGAGGTGGCTGGATCGCCCAATTGCGCGATGAACGGGTTCGCGCCGGTTTCGAGGAATCCCAGACCGGCAGCGATTACGAACAGCGCCAGCAGGAAGAAGCCGTACTGGCCCACCATGGCGGCAGGCCAGAACAGCAGGGTTCCGGCGATGTAGAGGAACAGCCCCACCACC
>DATNLV010000835.1:0-8189 GCA_035602665.1 Bryobacteraceae bacterium
GTCCTCGATCCCGCCGATACCTACCAGGAAGTGCTCGGCTTCGGCGCCGCGTTTACCGACGCCTCCTGCACCCTGTTCAACCAACTTCCCGCCGCGGCGCGCGAACAGCTCTTCCGCGAGTTGTTCCATCCCTCGGAGATGGGCCTCAGCGTGTGCCGGACCTGCGTCGGATCGAGCGACTATTCGGCCAGCGTCTACAGCTTCGACGACGGCGACGCCGATCCGGAGTTGCGGCGATTCTCAATCGCTCACGACCGCGAGTACATCCTGCCCATGCTGCGCCTGGGCCGCCAGATCAATCCGAGCCTGTTTCTGTTCAGCTCGCCGTGGAGCCCGCCCGGCTGGATGAAAACCGGCGGATCGATGCTGGGCGGCTCGATGCGCAAGTCGTCCTACGCGGTGTATGCGCGGTATCTGACGAAGTTCCTCCAGGGCTACGCGGCGGAAGGCGTGACCATCGACGCACTCACTTCGCAGAACGAGGTGGACGCGGACCAGGACGGCAGGATGCCGGCGTGCCTGTGGGGGCAGGAGTATGAGGCCGAGTTCGTGGCGCGCCACCTGGGGCCCGAACTCGCCCGCAACAAGCTTGCGACCAAGATCTGGATTCTGGACCACAACTACAACCTGTGGGGCCGCGCGCTGTGCACGCTGGACGAGCCAGGCGTCGGCCAGTTCGTCGATGGCGTGGCGTGGCACGGGTACGGCGGAAGTCCGGCGGCGATGACGCGCGTGCACGAAGCGCATCCGGACAAGCATGCCTACTGGACCGAGGGCGGGCCGGACTACACCGATCCGGCCTACCTGACCGAGTGGACTAAGTGGTCCGCCACCTTCACCGGCATCCTGCGTAACTGGGCGCGGTGCGTCGTGGGCTGGAACCTGGCACTGGACGAAAAGGGCCGGCCGAACATCGGGCCGTTCCCCTGCGGCGGACTGGTGACGATCCACTCCGGCACCCAGGAGATCACGCGCAGCGGGCAGTACTGGGCCTTCGCACACTACTCGAAGGCGATCCGCCGGGGCGCGCGCCGCATCGGCTCCGAAGGAGTCATCGAGAAGGTTTCGCACGCGGCCTTCGCCAACCCCGATGGATCGACCGCGGTGGTGCTGACCAATGCGGGAGCGGAACGGAAGGTGCGCCTCGACCTGGCGGGGCGGATGGCCGAGGTCACGCTGCCGGCGGACTCGGTGGCGACGCTGACCTGGAGTTGAGGGAACGTGCGGGGTCGAAAGAAAAGGGGCACGCCGGAGCGCACCCCTTTTCGCCGCGTCAAAATAATTCGACCCTGAATTGGTAACTTCTTGGTCCCCTTCGCATCGGGGCGTTTCTATACTACCATATGCTGATGCGCAGCAACGCGGAGTTCGACCTGCTTCGGGCCGGGCCCCTCCGTTCGGTTCTGCTCTGGAGTGGACTGCCACGCACGCTCCAGGGCCTGATGCTGATTGCCATTCTTTTCGAACCGGAAAACTTCCTGATCCTGCTGCCTGCGATCCTGGCCGCCACGGTGCTGATAGGCAGGGTATGGTGCGGCATCTGCCCGCTGAGCCTGATCGGCGCGCTTCCGGAGTGGATCTCAGGCTCGGAGCGCGATGTGCCGAAGTGGGCCGCTTCCGGCCTTCTAGGCGTGGCGCTCTACGGGATGCTGCTCCTTCGGCCGCCGGCCCCGCTCTTCCTTGTCGGACTCGCAATTGTCACGGTGCTTGTCTCAGGACCGTTTCGCGCACGGGCGTTCTGCCGGACGTTGTGCCCGGTGTCGGAACTGCTGGCGACGTATGGGCGCGGCGGCATGATCGCGATTCGGCCCGCCTCGGCGGAAGTCCAATCCACGTGCCCGGCGGCTCTCCAACCGGCGGCGTTGAACGATAGCCGCGACTGCAAGTTCTGCATGTCCTGCGTGCAGCAGGGCGGAATGAAGGTGCTGCTGCGGTGGCCGCTCTCGCCCGCTGACGCGCGGCGGGCGCTTTCGTGGCCCGCGGCTCTGTTCGTCATGATGACCACCGTGGCCCTGCTGTGGCGGCGCACGGGCGATGCGCGGCTGGCGATTGCGGTCTGGCCTGCCGTGGCGATGGTTGCCTGGGCCCTTGGCGGCGGCAAGAATCCATGGGACACGTTCCGGCGCCTGGCGCTGCCTGGCTCGGTGATTCTCATTGCGGCGCACCTGACGGGATTCCTGCCCCTGGCGGGCGCCATCGCGCTGCTTCTCGTTTCGGTGTTCCTGGCGGTTTCGGAAACCCTCAAGGCGGGCTTGCCCGCGGATCTGGCGATGGTCGGCTCTTTGCAGTTGCTTGTGGCGGCATTCGCGTATTCGCTGGCGTGGCCGAGGTGAACTGAGATCGCGAGGGTGCCGCGGCGTCTTCGGCGTCGTAGTCGAACCGGTGCAGCTTAGGTTCTCCCGGCGGATGTGCGCGCTCCCATTCAACGGTACAGCGGATGGCCTGGTCGAGCGGCGCCTTTTCCCGGTAGCCGAGTTCCTGGCGGATGCGGGTTGAGTCCGCGTCCCAATGCTGCGCGCGATTGCCTGGTTGCGCCAGGTGCGCCGGCATCCGCTCCTCCGGCAGGGTCACGAATTGCCCGTCCCAGGCTGTCGCTTCCGCGATTTTGCGTGCCCAGTCGAGTTCGGAGAACGCGGGCGTTTCCGCCACATTGTAGACGCGGCCGGCGGCTTGCGCGGAAACCGCGGCCAATGCCAGCGCCGCCGCCACGTTCTCGACGTATCCTCGCGGCGAGCGCCACGCGGCCCAACCCTGCTCAAACAGGATCTGGCGCCGGCCGTCGTCGATTCGCTTCAGCACCGGGTGGAATCGATGCAAAAGATCGCCGGGACCATAGATCATCGGCAGGCGGAGCACCGTGCCCGGCAGCTCGGGATCGGTCAACACGGCGCGCTCGACCGGAATCTTGTCGTAGTCGTCGTCAAGCCAGCCGAACACTTGTTGGAGCATTCTTACTTGTGCCGGAGAATACGTCCGCAATCTGGTCCGGAGCGGAGAATCCTCGGTCAGGGGCACTGGCTCAAGCGGGCCCTCTTCGCTTCCGTGAAGCACCCCGCAGGCGCGATATACGTCCATGCTGCTGGCTGCCACCACACGTCCGGCAACGCCACGGAATGCTCTCATCAACGACTCCGCCTGCGCGCCGGAGCTGAGAATCAGATCGATGACCACGTCGGCTTTCGGCCGCAGCCCGGCCAGATCCCGGCGCTCGCCAAGGATCGACTCGGCGGGCAACTGCACCGGCGTGTTGCCGCGATGGAAGACCGAAACGGAGTGGCCCATCCGGGAAAGCTCACGCACGAGATGAGGGCCAATGAAGCCGGTTCCGCCAATCACGAGAACCCTCATGCCTCCAGATTAGCGGCACCAGCGGCCTCGAGGGAAGCGATAAGGGTGCGCCGTCAGCCAAACACGGCGCCCCCGATGAACGCAGATTTGCGGGTATCCACGTTCATCGGGGGCCGGCCCCCTTTAACGGCGGGCTACGCTGACTTTCGGCGTGGCGAGATAGCCGACCACCTCGTCTTTCTTGACTTCGTTTACCACGATCTCGTAGGGCTGGCGGTTGCGAGCGACATAGAACTGCACCGGCTCGTTGATGGTGCGGTCTCTCTGGTCCACGACCTTGTCGTCGGCAAGCAGACTGATCGTGAATCGGTTCCGCTTGGGATCCGTTTTGCGGATCGAGACACTGATGTCGCCGACCTTGGCCGGGGCGGAGTTCTTGCGGATATCGAACTCGAAGTAGTTACGCTCTCCCATGGCTCGCAGCTCGGCCAGTCCGCCCGAGTTAGTGGCCACCAAGCCACTCATGACGCCCATATCTCCCATGACCCTCTTGAGGTCGGAGCCGGTCGCTTCGAGCTTCGATTGAGTAGAAGCGACGTCGGCTTTTACGCTGACGACATCGCCGCTGACCTGGTCGATTTTCGAATTGGTGGTCGTAGTGGCGTCTTTGAGATCGGCCAACTGACCGGCCTCCTGTTGCTGCTGCTGCCGCTCAGCCTCGAGCCTGGCCCCCAGGGTGGTGGCGACTCGCGCGGAACTTCTGTGCGCTTCGGAACGGGCTTGATCGAGAGCGGCGGCAAGCGATTTCTGCGCTTCCGCGGAGAGCGCTTCGATCTGTTGACGGTTGTCCGCGGCCGCGGTTGCGTTCTGGTCTGCCCTGGCGCTCTCGGCCTTCAGGGAATCCTGGAGCTGCGCCGTGGTCTGGTGAAGGTGCTGCGTCGCGAAAGCGAAGTAGACGCAGGCGGCCAGCGACAACACGATCGCCGCGTACCAGGCCGGGTGCAAAGGCGCTCGCGAGTATCTCACCGGCGCTTCAGACGATTCATCGGGCACATTGATAGACATGGTTCTCCCTCTCTTAGGTGGTCGTTCCACCGCACTTACTTGCGGGCGGTAATTCCGGCCGCCTTGTCCTGTAAGAGGCACCTTTGGAGCCAATTCCGAAGGTGGATGAAAACAGGCGTGTTACTTCTTATCGCGGCGGAAGGGCTAGGGAGTTCGCGTAACATGTGCGAGCACTTATTACCGGGCAGGCGCTTGCCGGCGGAGTACAGCGATCATGATCCAAAGGGCGGCGGCCCAGATGATGAGGCCAGCGGTGGGTCCGGCGAAGTGACTCAGACCGCGGGCCTCTCGCGTGGCCACCACCCAGACGGATCCGCGTGGGCCTGCGGCGACACTCGTGATCCTTACTGCGCCGGGCTCTGGCGGTGGCACGCGCTGCCATCGCGTGCCGTCGAAGACGACTAATCCTGCCGAGGTCGCGAGCCAAGTCACGTCGGCACCTTGCGCGACAGCGGCGGCTCTCGTCGAACTTGGCAGACCGATATCCGCGGGTGTGTATCGGCTCCAGACGGCGCGATCGATCGAAACGGTCTCGACGAGGTCCCCGTCTTCAAACCACAAGCGGTCCCTGGCCACGCCGAATAGAGCGGACCATTTGAGCTTGTCCCCGGCTGGGCTAACGCTCTGCCAGTTGGTCCCATCGAAGCGCCATACGCCGCCATACGCGAGCCAGAGCGCTCCGTCCGGAGTGCGAGCGAGACGGGCCCAGCGAACGGAACTGCGATCCCATTCCAGGTCTGGCAGTCCGACTTTTGTCGTACCCCAGGTTTGACCGTTGAAGTGCGCTACTGCGCCACTAATGTCGAGGACCCAGGCCTGTCCACCCGACGCCGCTACCGATACGGCGTCCTGGATTCCGGTGCCGCGATACCTGAGCCATCGCCCGCCCTCGAAGCGCACGACGCTGTTGCCGCCTGCCGCCCAGAGCGCGTCCCCGTCCACCGCGAAGCCCGCGGAGGCATAGTCGTCGGCGCCGACCTCCGATCCACTGTAGAACCGCCAGTGCCCGCTCTCGAGACGACTCAGGCCGTTACGATAGACGGTCGACACCCAGACCGCCCCGCCTTCACTCGTCTTCACCTTTTGAGCCTGACCTGCCAACCCCGGCATGCGCTCCCAAGAACCCTCGTGGAACCTAAAGACGCCAGATGAACCCTCGACGTCGGCTCTGGTAAAGAACAGCAGTAACAGCGTGGTCAGCAGGGCCGCGCCGACCAATCCGATAAGCACGAGCGCGAGACGACGACGCGAGTCCGTGATCGCGGACGGTTCCATAGTCAGGCGCTGCCGGAGCCGCGCTCTTCGTCCTGCGGCCGGTATCCGTTCGTGGTCAACACCTGCCGCGCGGCGTCGGCCGCTTCGGGAGCGACATAGAAGAACGCGCCCACGCGCGCGCTGCGGAAAACGATTCCGCCCCTGTAAGTATCGGGCTCCACCAGGTAGTCGACGCCCGCCTCGGTCAGCAATGACTCGAGCGCCAGCGCCTCTTTCAGCTTTCGAGCGATGTAGATGAGAGCCGGCTCGACGTCGCCGAAATCGTCAGGTTCTTTGCGCACTGTTGGCCAGTATAGCGGGGAGACGCGGCGCGTGGCTTGTGGCCTGTGGCTCGTGGAGCCCTTGCGAGGTTCATGCGCTTCGCGGCTTGGATTCGTTGCGGCGCGAAGCCGGCGAGGCAGTGACTGGATCCACAGGCCACAAGCCACAAGCCCTGCTTTGCAGTACACTGTCCACAGCGGAGGTGAGCCATGATTCCGCTGTCGAAGATTCTGCTGCCGGTGGACTTCTCCGAACGCTGTCTGTGGGCCGCTCAGCATGCGGCGGCGCTGGCATCCCGTTTTCAGGCTGAGATCGCGATGGTCCACGTGGTCGAGCCGCTGCGCTACGACTTCGGCGAGATGGAGTTCGCGGGCGGGGTGGCCAATGAGGTCATGCAAGGCCGCGTCGCGCAGGCGCGTGAGCGGCTGGAGACGTTTCTGGCGCCCGAGTTGGCCGGCGCACGCGTCAGCCGGGTGCTGCTCGAAGGCGACCCGGCTCGCTGCATCGTGAGTTTCGCGCACGAGCAGCAGGCCGGGCTGATCGCCATGCCGACGCACGGATACGGCCCGTTCCGGCGCTTCATTCTAGGATCGGTAACCGCCAAGGTTCTGCATGACGCGGACTGCCCGGTGCTGACGGGCGTGCACCTGGAAGGGACGCCGGAGCTGGAATCCATCGCCTTCCGCACCATCCTGTGCGCCGTGGACCTGGGACCGCAGAGCCGCAAGACCCTGTGCTGGGCGGCGCAGATGGCAACCGAATTCGGCGCCCGGCTTCTGCTGGCGCACGCGAATCCGGCGATCGAGGCGCGGCCCGGCGACTACTTCGACAAGGGCCTGACCAACGAACTGGCGACGGCGGCGCGCGAGGAACTGGCGCAACTGCTCGAGGAGATGCACGGCGAGGCGGAGACGATCGTGGAGGGCGGCGATCCTCCGCAGGTCATCTGCCGGCTGGCCGCCGAGCGGAAGGCGGACCTGCTGGTGATCGGCCGTGGATCGGCGGCGGGCCTTTTCGGACGCCTGCGCACGAACGCATACGCGATCATCCGGCAGAGCCCGTGCGCGGTGGTTAGCGTCTAAAGGGCAGGTGGCTTGTGGCTTGTGGCCTGTGGATCGACTCGGGAGGCTGCCGTCCTCTGATGTCGAACGAAGGCTGAGAATTGCCTGGCCAGTTGACCGACCTTCGCTCGGAGGTCAACGCTTGCCTCAAGCCCGAGTGCCTCGCCGACCTCCAACAATGTGTCGAGTTCGTAGAGGGAACCCAGAGAGATGTGGGCGAATCGCGCGGCCTCGGCTGCGGTGCCTCGGCCTATTCCCTCGGCCAGGTTTGCTGGCACCGAGACGGCAGCGCGGCGGACTTGATTGGTGAGCCCGTACAGTTCCTCTTTGGGCCAGCCTCGGGTAGCTTCGTATACGCTTTTGACGAGTTCGATGCCCACGCGCCAATTCTCGAGATTCCGAACGCTCCGAGGTCCAATCTCCGCCACCTTGGGTAGTACCCGAGTGCTGCCAAAGCTCTCCAGGCATTTATAGAGACGCGGGGGCCGAAGCCGCCCCAGCACGCCTGAATCAACAGGCCACAAGCCACGTGCCTGTCAGGCGTACCCGAGCGTCCGCGCCGCGGCTTCGAGTTCGTCGCGGAACTTAGGCTCCGCTATGGAAATCAGGGCTTGGGCTCTCTGGCGAAGGTTCTTGCCGTGTAAGTAGGCTACTCCGAACTCAGTAACTACGTAATGCACATCTCCGCGCGATGTTACTACTCCCGCTCCGGGTTTTAGCGTGGGAGTAATTCGGGAAATGCTTTCGCCTTTGGCGGTGGCGGGCAGGGCGATGATGGGGACTCCGCCCTTCGAGCGGGCGGCGCCGCGAATGAAATCCACCTGGCCTCCGATGCCGCTGTAGGGCAGGTTGCCGACCGAATCGGCGCAGACCTGGCCGGTCAGATCCACCTCCAGCGCCGAGTTGATGGACACCATGCGGTCGTTCTGCGAGATGACGAATGGATCGTTGGTGTAAGCCGTGGGGTGGAACTCGAAGATGGGGTTGTTGTCGATGAACTTGAAAAGCCTGCGGGTTCCGAGGACGAAGGCCGTGATCACCTTGTGCGGGTGGATGGTCTTGCGCTCGTTGTTCACCACGCCAAGCTCGATCAGGTCGATCAGCTCATCGGAGATCATCTCGCTGTGAACGCCCAGGTCCTTGTGGTCGCGCAACGCCAGCAGCACCGCTTCGGGAATCCCTCCGATGCCGGTCTGCAGCACGGCGCCGTCGGGGATGAGCCCGGCCACGTGGGCCGCG
>DATNLV010000840.1:0-2581 GCA_035602665.1 Bryobacteraceae bacterium
ACTTTCACCGGATCGCCGATGCGGATGTAGCGGACAGCCGACTCGGGCACGGGGATCACCAGGCGGAACAGGTTGTCCTGGGAGAGCCGCACCAGAGGCAGGGCCTGGGAGCTGGTGCCGGCCTGCACCAGGGTTCCCAGATTCGCATAGCGCTCAGTCACCACCCCCGCAAACGGTGCGGTGATCTTGGCATAGTCGAACAGGATCCCGTCGCGTTGGCGCTTGGCCTGCGCCTCCTGGAACTGGCTGCGCGCGCCCTCCAGGGTGGACTTGGCCTCCTCGACCTGGGCCTCGGCGGCAAGGTCCTTGCCCTGGGAGTCGTCCACCTCTTGCTGCGCCACCAGGCCGGGCTGCGTCTTCGCCACGCCGCTCAATCTGTTGAACTGGAGGTGCAGGACGGCGTGCTGCGCCTCCACGCGGCCGAGCGCGTGCTCAGCGTGGCGCTCCTGGTCCTCAGCGTTCTTGACCGTGGCGTCGTCCTGCTGCAGTTGCATCTGGAGTTCGGGAATTTCGAGGACCGCCATCACCTGCCCCGCCTTCACATGCGATCCGTAGTCGACGTCAAGCTTCCGGACGTAGCCCGACTCCTTGGCGTAGACGTCGATCTCCTGGAAGGGAACCAGCTCGGAGGAGATCGTGAGCTGGCGCTCCATCGGCTTCGGCGCAACCCTGGTGACCCCGACCGTAATCGCATCCACCGAGGGGTCCGCTGCGGTGCTGGCGCGGGCCTTCGATAAGCTGCCGCGCAATACCAAGCCTCCCGCGGCGGCAATCAGCACAGCGAGGGATGCTCCCAGCAACCAGGCGCGGGTTTTTGAACTCATAGTCAAGTGGCGGACCTCTCCGGAGATTCGAAACTACGCCGGAGCATTCGCGACAACTCCTCCAGAGAGAAACGCGGGGAACGGCAGAACTCGATCAGCTCGCTCTCTTCGCGCTTGATTTGGGCCGCCATCGCCGGTATCTCGGAGGCGATTGAGAGTGGGATGGTGTGAACTCCGTGGCAGTCTCCGTGGACCAGCTCACCCGGCGAAATCTTCAAGCCGCCGATCTCCACCGCCTCTCCGAACTCCACGATGTGGGCGTAGGCGTGAGACACCGCAACGCTTCCGGAGAAAAGTTGAAAACCCATGGCCTCGATCGCCGGCAGGTCGCGCACCGCCCCGTTGGTGATGTGCCCAACGCAGCCGAGCGCCAGGCCGATGGCCGCGTGGATCTCTCCCACCAGGGCCCCGGTTCCGGGCGAGTGGTCGGCGTCCTGGATCACGATGACGCGTGGCTCGGGGACCGAGGCAACGTAGCTCCACCAGTCCATCTTGTCGTGATAGCAGCGCCCGCTTATGGGAGGCATCGAGGACCGGATCCGGCCGGTGGCGGCGTAACCCAGCATCGGCGGCTGGTGCGGGAACAAACTGCGGACCGCCCCGGAAACAAATCCCTCGTTCCGAAGCCGCGCGTTAAACCGCTCAATGGCGTTCGAGGCGATACACGTGTCCAGGGCGCGGATCTTCTCGAACTCGGCGGCTGACAAGGCGGGCTTTGGAGTCATAGTTAGGAGCTGCGCAAACCCTCACGGCAGGAAACGGCCCAGAGATTCGCCGGTTGCATGGTCTATTCGCAGTCTAAGCTAGGGGCCTTGCCGCCCCCATACCGGCAGGTTGGTATTTTCAACCCAATCACTGGGTAGACGGGTCCGGACGCGGCAACCTGGGGTTAAGCTGAAAGTGGTCCTATTGGGCAGAATGAGCGCAACCATCCGTCGCCGCGCCGATCGGCTCCTGCCGACCACCCGGTTTGTGCTTGCAGCCGGCTTCGGCGGAGTACTGGCAATCATGGCCCTTTCGGGAGTGGATGCCCTGCGTGTGCTCCATCAGATCCGGCGTGAAGACGATCAGGTTCGGCACCAGTTCCTTTACCGCAATCACGTCCTGAACAACATTCGCTCCCAGCTCTATCTGTCGGGGACGTATGTCCGGGACTATCTGCTCGATCCGGATACCGCCAAAGCGGAGGCGTACCGGGCCAACCTGGAACAAGTGCACCGAGAGATGAGTTCGGCGCTAGAGTCCTACCGCGATCAGGCGACGCCCGGGGGAGCCTCGCAGTTCGGCGCCCTGAAGTCGGAGCTATCGCAATACTGGGAAACCCTCGGTCCGGCCCTGAAGTGGAGCGCCGCGGAACGGCGCAGCAGGGGCTACGCTTTCCTCCGCGACGAGGTTTTTCCCCGCCGGACGGCAATGCTCGGGATCGCGGGCAGAATCGCGGAAGTCAACGAAGCTCAGTTGAATGCCGGCAACGACCGCGTCGTCGGTTTGCTGTCGAGGTTTCAGACACGCCTGGCGGTGGTTTTGGCTGCGACCCTAGCGCTTGGACTAGGGATGTCGGCGTTCAGCATGCGCAGAATCCTCAACCTGGAGGCCGGGGCTCGCGCGCAGTATCGGGACGTCGCCCAAGCCAGAGGCCAACTGAAGGACCTATCCGCGAGGCTTGTGCAGGCGCAGGAGAGCGAGCGGCGAGCCCTCTCGCGGGAACTGCACGACGAGGTCGGCCAAGCCCTCTCCGCCGTGCTGGTGGAACTGCG
>DATNLV010000599.1:0-5717 GCA_035602665.1 Bryobacteraceae bacterium
TGCGGATTCGCCGGATCCGAAGGCGCGGTGGCCGGACAACTCGACGGCTTCTTCCCGCAGTTCAACGCGGTCATGCCCGCGCCGTACGATTCGTTCAACGCCCGGCTGTGCGCCTGCGCCTGCGCCAGTTCGTCTTTGTGCTCTTTGAGAGCCTGGCGTTGTTCCGGCGTCAGTTGCTTTTCCTGCTCTTTGGTGAGCGTGCCCATTTCGGCGGCCTTGTTCAGCGTCTCCCGGTCGTCATGCTGCTTCTTAAGGTCGAACTCGACTTCGATGGGCTTCTCCGTCGTGGTATGAACTTTGTTCACGCAATCACGCTGCTTGCCATCCACTTCCACGCAGACGTTGTAGACTCCCAGCCCCAGACCGCCATAGTAATACTTGCCCTTCTTGTCGGTCTTGGTGTGATAGCTCCCCCTGATGTCCTGGCGCTCAATCTTGATGACGGCGTCCTTAAGGGGCTGGCCGTCGTCTCCTAGCACCCCGCCTTCGATGGTCGTGATGGCAGCCAGCGAGACACCGGCAAAGACAACCAGCGCGCCCGCAATTCCAGCCGCTCTCTTAAAAATCATGACGGACCTCCAGATCCTGTTACTAATCTCCAACAACAGAGGATACTACAACCGCCGGGGCAGAGGGCGGCTATTGCAGCACGGCCCGCAACGCCAGGTTCACCACCACCATCAGGGCCGAAAACGCCGGCAGGATCAGGAGGGCCTTCTTCAGCCGCTTCGGGTCGTCTCCGGCGATGGCGCCGATCATCGGCGAGCTCACGGCCAGCCCAACCCAGCCGAACATCGCGACGATTCCGATCGCCGTCGCCTTGGTCGCTCCGAACACGTTCCCGGTAATTGCCAGAACGGTCGGGAACACCGGCGCCATGGCAATGCCCGCCGCGAACACGGCTACCCAGGCCACCGCGGGCTTCGTGGTTCGGAGCGCCAGCCAGGTTGTGACGGTCATCAGCAGCGCCGCGAAGAGCGTCACCGTGTCCGGCCGCACCGTCTTGAAGAGCGGCGTCACGGCCACGCGCCCGATGAGCAGGCCCAGAGCAAAGCCCAGCGACAGAATGTTCAACGCGCGAACCTCCGAAATCCCCTGCGCGATGAGGTGCCGCGTAAGCCAGTTCCACACTCCGACCTCGCACGCCACGTACAGGAACAGCATCGCCGCCAGCAGCCACAGCGCCGGATGACCTAGCAGATTGCCGACCTCCGAAACCGCGATTCCGCCGGCGGACCTGGCCTGAGGCATGTGGACCCCGGCGTTCACGGCCAGCGTTGCCGCCGTCGCCACCGCGGCGATGTAACACAAGCGGGTCGAATTCCCGCGCAGCAGGTTGGCCAGAATGAACGGAGTCGCCAGACCGCCCAGGCCGAAAAAGACGTTCAGGAAGTTGAGCGCCGCCGCATGCTCGGAGCCGCCCAGATCGAAAGCCAGCGCGTTGGCTCCCGTGACGATGGTGCCTCCGCCGAGGCCCAGCAGAAACAGGTAGCCCACCACCTGGCCGTAGCTCTTGGAGGCGGGCAGCAGGAACAGCGCCAGCGCGATCAGCGCCAGTCCGAGGACCATTCCCGCTTTATAGCCCTGGCTATCGATCAGCGGTCCCGCCGCGACCGAGGCGATGACCAGCCCGATGGCCTGCGCCAGCGCGATCGTCCCGTTCTGCTTCGGTGTGAGGTGGAACCGTGCGGACAGCGCGGGCAGGATCGTGCCCAGCATGGCGGCGATCAGGCCGTAAACAAAGATCGCGAATATCGGGGCGAGCATCAGCATAACTTCTAAGAGCCTAGCACGGGGGGCGGGCTTCAGCCCGCGCGGGGCTTCAGCCCCGCGGAACTAGCAGATTCCGTCGCGCATCGGAATTGGCCGCAAACCCGGGACTGGCTTGGACTGGCTCGAATTTCGCCGCACTTGCGAAATTCGTGCCTGTCCCACCATCGGTCTCGACATTCGCGACGCACCAAACTAGAGGCCAGCGGAGCCAGAGCCCAGCGCGAAATGAATCCCGCCCGCCAAAGACACTAGAGCGGGTCCGCCCCAGTGCCCCGCGGCGGGCCGATGCGCGCGGGAGTCGCGGGAGTCGCCGGCGTCGCGCCAACACCCGCCAGAGCGTGGGATGCCGGGCCGGGTTGGAACGTCCCGGCGAGCACCGTGCTGCGCGACGAGTTGCCCACGTACACCGCGTAATTGCCCGCCGCGTACTGCCAACTGTTCGTGGTGGTGTCCCAGTACGAAAGCGGATGTGATGAGTCGCTCGCGCTCACGCTGACGGTCACGTGCTGCACCTGGTTGGGTTGCAAGACAACCTTCTGCCAACCCACCAGCCGCACGGGCGGTTCTCCGATGCCCGCCGGTAATGCCACGTACACTTGTGCGACCTCCGCGCCCGCGCGGGTCCCGGTATTCTGCACGTCGAAGCTGGCCGCAAAGCCGGGCGTCGCGGGTGCAAGGTTCGGCGTCAGCGTCAGGTTCGAGATCGAGAAGGTGGTGTAGGAAAGCCCGAATCCGAACGGGAACAGCACCGGCAGTCCCTTCGAGTCGTACCATTTGTATCCCACGTTCAAGCCCTCGATCGTGTAGTCCACGTTGAACGGCACCGTGGAATTGGGATCGGCCGGAGCTGGGATCGTAGGCCGTGGCAGATCGGCCACGCTGGCAGGGAAGGTGATGGGCAGCTTGCCCGACGGGTTGACATCGCCGAAAAGTATGTTGGCGATTGCCTGGGCGCCCTGCTGGCCCGGGAACCACGCTTCGAGCACCGCGCTGACGCTCGCGAGCCACGGCATCACCTGCGCGCCGCCGGATTCCACAACCACGATGGTGTGCGGATTGGCGGCCGCCACCGCGCTCACCAGGGCATCCTGATTGCCGCCGAGGCTCAGGTCCGTCAGGTCCATGCCCTCGCTCGTCCACACAGCCACGAACACGATGGCCACGTCGCAGGACCGCGCCAGGGTAGCCGCGGCGACGGGGTCGCTCCCGTCGATGAACTGCACCGTGGAGTTGGGCGCCTTGGCCTGAATCGCGTTCAGGGGAGACGAGGGATCCCAGATCACCGAGCCCCAGCCGGGCGGGTTCGGCGCCGGGGTCTGAATGATCGCCCCGCCTATCGGCATCACCTGCGCCGAGCCGCCGCCGGAAAGCACTCCCACATCCGCGTGCATGCCGATCACGGCGATCCTTTGGTGCAGCGATGCGTCGAGAGGAAGTTGCCCGGCGTTCTTCAGCAGGACCGCCCCCTGCTCCTCAGCGGTCTGCGCGATCGTCGCGTCGCCGGTCACGTCGATCGTTCCGATCGACACAGGATTGGCGTAGAGGCCCACCGCGAATATGGCGCGCAGAATCCGGTGCACCATGTTGTCCAGGCGCGCCGCCGGCATATCGCCGTTCTGGACCGCCTGCTTGAGGCCCTCGGCCGTCCCGCCCACGAAGAATTGCCCGTCCGGCTGCTCCTGGTCGAGCCCGGCCACGGCGGCGGTCACACCGCTGTGCGTCGCGTACCAATCCGACATCACGAAGCCCGGGAACGCCCAGTCGCCCTTGAGAACCCCGTTCAGCAGGTGACCGTTCTCGCACGCGTAGGTGCTATTCACCAGGTTGTAGGAACACATCACCGACTGCGCGTTCGAATCCTTTACGCCGATCTCGAAGGCCAGCAGATCGCTCTCCCGCATCGAACGCTCGTCGATGAGCGCGTTGGCGGTGAAGCGGTTGGTCTCCTGGTCATTGAGCGCGTAGTGCTTCATGCCCGCGATGATGTGCTGGTCCTGTATGCCGCGGTTATGCGCGGCGGCGATGCGGCCCGCCAGGACGGGGTCTTCGCCCTTGGTCTCGAAGGTGCGGCCATCGCGCGGCTCGCGGCCGGTGAGGTTCGTGTTGCCGCCCAGGTTCACATTCACTCCATGGGCGCGCATCTCTTTGCCGATCACCGTGCCGTACTGGTAAGCGAGATCCAGATCCCAGGAGGCGGCGCTGGCGATCGATGACGGCAGGGCCGTCGATTGCCCCACGCCCGAAGCGACGCCGACGCTCCCGTCCTGAAAGCCGAGGTCGGGAATGCTCAGCCGCGGGACGCCCGGAATCCAACCTCCCTGGCCGATCGGCCCTGGGTTGTAGGCCGTCAGGGCGCCGTGGACCAGTTGGACCTTCTCGTCGATTGTCATCTGCCCGAGCAAAGAGTCGGCGGCCTGGTCCGGGTCCGCTGGCAAGGGCGTGGGAGTCGGGGTCGGCGTGGGAGTTGGTGTCGGCGTGGGATTCCCGGAACTCCCTTTCCCGCAGCCGAACGTTGCGACTAGACAAACGAAGAGGACACAAATAGGGAAGGTGCGCATTCGGATTCTCCGGACTGTTCAGCATACACCCGGAACTCCCAATCCGTGGGGCAGGACTCCAGTCCTGCAGCGGGCGTCCACGCCCGCCTCCGTCTACTCCACCGGTACCAGCCGTATGGCGCAGCCTCCACCGGGCGCGAGCTTCAGTTTCAAAACCGTCCCGCCGTCCACGCGCCTTTTCTCAAGGACGCTGTCCTTCGGCGCAGTCGCGGCGTTGGGACCGTCGGCGTAAATCTCCGCGTTGAACGCGCCGCCGCCCAGGAAGGTGAGGGGCAGCTCCACTTCGCGTGCGTCCCAGTTCGTGATCGCGCCGACGTACCATTCGCGGCCGCTGCGCCGGGCGATGGTGATGTACCGCGCCGGGCGGCCGTTGATGACGCGAGTCTCGTCCCAGGTGGTCGGGACGGCCTCGAGGAATGCCAGCTCCTTCTGTCCGTCATAAGCGGCGGGGTAATCCGCCACCATCTGGAACGGGCTCTCGAAGACCACGAAAAGCGCCGTCTGGTGCGCGCGCGTGCCCATCACCGAGGGCCCCACGTTGCGCGGCCGGAATTCTTCCCGCGTGACGTTGTCGAATCCGCCGGGCGTGTAGTCCATCGGACCCGCCAGCATGCGCGTGAAGGCCAGCGTCACGTTGTGCGTCGGCGTTTCGCGAGCGCTCCACTTGTTGTACTCGGCGCCCATCACGCCTTCGCGCGTCAGGACGTTGGGCCAGGTGCGCCGCAGGCCGTCGGGTTTGAACGCCCCGTGATAATCCACCAACAGATGATGCGCGGCGGCCTTCGTCGCGACGTTGCGGTACCAGTTCACCATCCACTGGTCGGCGCGGTCCATGAAGTCGATCTTCACCCCCGCGATGCCCCACTTCTCGAACTGATCGAGGGCGGCGTCCAACTGATGGTTGATGGCGGTCCAGTGCGCCCACAGCCAGATCCGCACGTTCTTCGACCGCCCATAGGCGACCAGCTCCGGAATGTCGACCTCCGGCTTGAACTTCGTGAGATCCGTTCCCGCCGCGTAGGGGCCGATCGCCTCTGCAGGCCGCGGCCCGGGCGCGGACCATCCGGCGTCCACCAGCATGTACGGGAATCCATTGCGCGCCGAGAAGTCGATGAAGTATTTCATCGTCGCCGTGTTCATGGCTGCCTTGCCCGACCACCAATCCCAGGCGGTCTTGCCCGGCTTGATCCACGATGTGTCGGCGATGGCGGACGGCGGGTTCAGATTGACCACCATGTTCGATTCCACCAGGCGCCCCGGATCGTCCGCGATCATCAGCACGCGCCACGGCGAGCGGGCCGGAGCCTGCCGTATGACGGAGACCGGCTCGCCCTGGACCGGCCACGGGATGTGCGGCGCCGTCGCATCCTCCACGCGGGGCGCCAG